>JAFAOB010000397.1 GCA_019238055.1 Alphaproteobacteria bacterium | reverse complement strand
ACCTCGTCGAGAACCTCTGGGCACGGCTGAAAGAATGGCGCGCCGTTGCCACCCGCTACGAAAAGACCGCGCGTTCCTTCCTTGGGGTCCTCTGCCTTGCTGCGACGACCGATTGGCTCAAGTAATCAAGATCTAACAGGCCTTAACGAGCGGTGCCCCTACATCGAAGTAAATCGCGTTCAAAATGGTGAGGCGGCCGGGGCGCCAAGGAAACTGCTCACAACTCAGTCGGCTCATCCCGACCGGGCAGGTGGGACGCAGCCAAGCGGCTGGGAGGCGGACGGTGTGATGCGCATCAGGATCTGGCCGTGCAGCCCGCACCAGCCGCTGGCGGAGCCGTAGGCGCAGCTTTCGAAGGCCTGTAAGGTCGTACCGCGAAAAATAGCGCTGATCGCGGTGTCATCATGCCGCCAGCGCTCCTCGACCGCAGCCTGAAACCCGGCCGACGGCAGCGGCAGCGTAATGCATCTCAGATCGGGCCGGCCGTATTCAACGTTGAGCGCCGTCGCGACCGCGCGAAAGGCGGCCGGATTGGTTTGGTGACCCCGTGGCTCGACCGGAATACTACCGTCAGCAGGCACGGCACGCGCGGCAGTTAGCAGGCTTGGCTTCCCCAGGGGCCGTCCGCGACACTCTGTCCAACGTGAAGGCCCCGGTTGAGCCAGCGGGGCGATGACCGCTTCCGGCGCGAAGGCGTCATCCAACATACAGCAGTGGATCGTCGGCTCGCCACCCTTTGAGTATTCGAACTCACTATGCGGCCCGCAACAATCTGCGGCCTGGTTACCGTGGCGCTCAGCTGGCGGCCACCCCGGTCGGCTTGTCGCCGAGCCGCAACAATGGAACAAAGACAAAGATCAGCGCCGTCGAAGCGGCGGAAACGATGATCAACGGCGTCAGCTGATTATGGAAGGCGTGCTCGTAGAGAAACGAACCGAGATTGTTCGACAGTGCCGAGGACAGGTTCAGGACTGACATCAGTGCGGCAAAGGCAAAACCCTCGGCCCGCTTGGGGCAGAAATCGGCGGCAAGGCTCAAGGTTGCGACGAACGCGATCATTCCGGCGATCCCGCTAAAGAAATTGATGATCGCAGCACTCAGATCACTCGACAGCAGCAGAAACGCCGCCGTGGTCACGGTGCCGATCAGGATGCTGAAATTGAGCAGCCAGCGCGACGTCATGCCGTCGAGCCAGCGCTGGTACAAAAGCGCGCCGACGATCCAGCCGATCGAATTGATTGCGCCGAGGATGCCGATAAAGCCCTGCGAAAATTTCAGCGTGTCGGTCATATAGTAATAGAGCGGCAGGCCGAACCCGGGATTAAGATAGTAAAGAAACAGAAACAATCCGATCAGCCACAGCTCACGGTTTGCAAACGTTGCCAACAGACCGCAAAATGTGTTCTTAAGTTCGGCAAGGTCGAGACGGCTCGGAGTCTCGTCGATCAGAAAGACGGTGCCAAAAATCGCGGCCAACGGAGCGACCGCAATGATTGCCGAGGCCATCTGCAGCGCGCCCTTTGGCGGTAGGTGCGAGACGAGTTCGCCGCCGAGGAAGGCGCTGGCCACCGCAGCGACGTTGAACCACAACCATTGCTGATTGACAAACGCGTCGCTCTTGTTCAGACGTTGACCGTTCTCAACCAGGACCGCACCCGCCAAGGTGCTTGAAATCGCCATCGCATAGGCGGTCAGCAGCAGCACCAGGATCAGCGGGCGCGGGTTCGTGAGCTGCGTAACCCATAAATAGGCTAAGGTCCCCGCCGCATTGGCGAGGATCAGATACGCCTTTCGCCGGTACCCGAATAGCGGCACAAAGTCAGAAACAATGCCGTAAACCGGCTTGATGATCCAGGGCAGGTTAAGCACCGTCAGCCAACCCGTCACCTGTACCGGGGTCCAGCCGTAAACCTGCTTCAAGTAATAGTTGAGCGGTTGGGCGATGAGTCCGCCGGTCTGCCCGAGGCCTTCGACGATATAGACGATCGCGAAAAACAGCATCAGCCGACCGACTTCCCGGCTCTCCGGGGTCGGCTCGCTTCTTGGTACCCGACGTATTCTGATCACGATAAAAACTGGCCGCGCTATGATCGCGACTCGACCATGCCAATTCCGACTTTGTCGTTGCCGCTCATTTGATGGCGACGATGACCTCGATCTCGACCGGGATGCCGCCCGGCAACGAGCTCATCCCGACCGCGGAACGTGCATGCCGGCCGCACTCGCCAAACACCTCGACAAACAAATCTGAGCAGCCATTGATGACCTTGGGGTGATCCTCGAAATCGGGCGCAGCGTTGACCATGCCGAGCACCTTGACAATGTCCTCGACCCGATCGAGATCGCCGCCTAGCATCTCGCGCATCACCGCGATCAGCACGAGCCCGACGCCGCGCGCATGGCGATAACCGTCTTCAATCGACATGCCAGCGCCAAGCTTGCCGCGCGGCATCTTAGCATCGATATCGGGCGGCCCTTTTCCCGATAAATACAGCAGATTGCCGACCCGCTTCGCATGAACATAATTGCCGAGCGGTGCGCCGACCGCGGGCAAGACGACTCCCAATTCCCTCAACCTTTGCTCAAACGACATAACTGCCATCTCCACCATGCTCCGCTGGAGAGTGCCTAGCCGAAGTGCGGCTCGGTTTCAGCGGCAACGGTATTCGGCGAGTTCGGCGCTGCCGTCACGGGTGTCGGAGACGAGCACAGCGGATTTGTTCCAGGCGCCGCAATGCTGATGCGCGACCTGATCTGCGGCGGAGGACGGGGTGGCGTCCGGATACCAGCGCAGCGCAATTTCCTCCGGCGATTGGCGCAGCGTCCACGGCGGATACAGATCGGACGCAATCGCGGCAGGCGGGGGTTGATTAATCGCAGCAGGCGACGGTAGATCGGCCGTTCTTGCAACGCCGGTGCATCCGGCCAACCAAGCCAGCGCAGCAAACCCCGCCGCCCTGATTGCAAGCTGCAGCTTTGCCACCCTGCTTCCCTCTTTCGGAGTGCGCTAATCATAGAACTGGAACGCGCGATCAAGGAGACAAGTTCTCTCGCGCGGATCTTTAGGATGAGCCGCCTTCCGGCAAGCCGGCGCGGCGCAGCGCCGGAAAGAAGTTTGCCTCGGCGAGCGCGCGGATCTTCGGATTTTCATACCAGATGGACTTCTTGACCGCCGCGAGGCTGGCATAGCCGGAGGCAAGGCGCTGCGCCTCGGCCAGTTCCTTGGCGGCGCGCTCGTGGTCGCCTTTCGTCTCGTAGGCTGCGGCGAGATAGACATGCACAAAAGGCAGCCGCGCGTTTTCGCTGCGCGCCCGCTCAAGCGATACGATCGCGTCGTCGACCTGCCCTTGCAGCAATTGCATGACCCCAATTCGGCCATACCAGGCAGCGATGCCGGGCTCATGCGGGCTCAGATGGATCGCCTGTTCGAAATAGGGGATCGCTCCGTCCATCGAGCCGGAAAGAAACTTGCACCAGCCGACATGGGCATAGGCCGGGGCGCGGCTGCGGTCGAGCGAGATCGCGGTCTCGTATTCGGAAATGGCTTCGCCGCACCGGCCTTCCGCGCGCAACAGCTGGCCTTTGACATAATGCGCGAGCGCGCTGTTTGGCGCAGCGGCAAGCGCGCTTGCGTCGAGATCCTGAGCGCGATGCAGATCGAGATCGGGAAAATCGCTGACCTCATCGAGAACGCGGACCACCAGTACGGCTGCGAGCCAGGTCTGAGCATCGGCGGATTTGGGGTCGAGCGCGCTCGCGGTCTCGAAATCGCGCACCGCGTCGTCATAGGTTTCGCGCGCAATCGGCTTTGTCAGCTCGGCGCGGCCGCGCAGGATGTAGTCGAGCGCATCGGGATGGGCGATCGGGCGCGCCGCCTCGGCGAGCGCCAGCTGCGACTGCAACGCGCGCGCGACCCGCGCGGTGATTTCATTTTGCAGCGCGAATAGATCCCCGACATCGCGGTCAAACCGTTCGGCCCAGAGCTGGGCGCCGGTCGCCGTATCGACCAGCTGGGCGTTGATCCGCACTTCCTTGCCCGAACGCTGCACGCTGCCTTCGACGACATAGCGCACGCCGAGCTCCCGGCCGATCTTGCGCGCATCGACCTCTTTGCCCTTGTAGGTAAAAGCGGTGTTGCGCGCGATCACGACGCTGCCCGCGATCCGCGACAAATCGGTGATCAGATCGTCAGTGATGCCATCGGCGAAATATTGCTGCTCGGGGTCGTTGCTCAGATTGGCGAAGGGCAGAACCACCATCGACAGCCGCGGCGCCGAATAGGACAGCTCGTTTGGCGCGATCGCCGGCGTCAGATGCAGCCACCACGCGGCGCCCGCCGCGCAAACAGCGAGCGCCACGCCGGCGAACAAACCAATGAAAAGCTGGCGCTTGTTCCGACCGCGCGCCCAGACCGCTGTTCGGCGCGCGCCGGGGCTCCCTTCGAGCTTGTAAGCGCGCACCGGCTCGGCGATGTTTTTGACGTGCTGCTCACCGAGGCTGGTAAAGCCGATCGGCAACCGGCTGCCGATCTGATCGCGCACCGCGCTCGATAGACAAACGCCGCCCGGTTCGGCGAGCGCTTCGAGACGCGCGGCGATATTGACGCTGTCGCCGTAAAGGTTTGATCCCTCGACGATCACGTCGCCGACATGAACACCGATGCGAAACCGCATCTGCTCTTCGGGCGGGCGGCTGGCGTTTTCCTGAGCGATCGTCTGCTGCACCGCAACGGCGCATTCGACGGCATCGATGGCGCTGGCAAAATCGGCGACAACGCTGTCGCCAGCGGTGTTGAAGATGCGGCCGTGATGGCTCCTGATCAGCTCGTCAAGGATTGTGCGGTAGGCTTGCAGCCGGCGCAGCGTGCCGACTTCGTCGATGCCCATCAGCCGGCTGTATTCGGCGACGTCGGCGGCAAAGATGGCGGCGAGCTTGCGTTCGACCGCCTGGTTGTCTACCACGTCGCTCTCCTCACCATACCTCTCCCCATCCGATATCTCTATAAATCATAACATTTTTTGTACCGCTTGGCCTAAGACAACATTACAGGAGAAGGTCAGCCGCTCCGCGGTTTTTTCTTGCGGATGCGGCTACAGCGGCGCCGGAGCGCGGTCTGACTGAGCGGCTACTGAGCCCGCGGGCGGAATCTTTCGGCAATCCATGCCGGGCCAGCAGTTGCGGCCGCTACTTACGGTCCTCCCGAAGAGGTCGCTTACATTAAATTTTAAATACCAGGAATGCGTCGCGGCCCAGCGGCCTTGCTCTCGGCGCGGTGGCGATCGATTATCAGGTATAGGCTTCTGCCGCAGTGCGATATTAATTTGATCACGAACGAGAGGAGCTGAGGCGATGCTATCACCCGAAGACAATGAATTGATCACCCCCATCGGGACCGGAACGCCAATGGGCAATGTGTTGCGCCGCTACTGGATCCCGGCGCTGATGAGCCGCGAGCTGGTCGAGCCGGATGGCGAGCCGGTGCGCGTGAAATTGCTCGGCGAAAAGCTCGTCGCGTTTCGTGATACCGAGGGCCGGGTCGGCCTCATCGACGAATATTGCCCGCATCGCCGCGCCTCGCTGTGGTTTGGGCGCAACGAGGAAAACGGCCTGCGCTGCGTCTATCACGGCTGGAAGTTCGACGTCGACGGCAAGTGTGTCGAGCAGATGAACGAGCCCGAGCCGTTCTGCCAAAAGGTCCGCTTGACCGCTTATCCGACCGTTGAGATGGGTGGGATCATCTGGGCCTATATGGGGCCAAAGGACAAGATGCCGGCACCTCCCGCCTTTGAATGGACCCAGGTGCCGGACAGCCATCGCCACGTTTCCAAAGTTTGGGAAGAGTGCAACTGGCTGCAGGCGCTTGAGGGCGGTATCGACACGTCACACGCACCGATCCTGCACCGCACGATCACGCCAAATACCAACCGGCCTGGCATCCCGGTGCAAGGACCGTTTGTGCGCGGCAAAGCGCCAACCCTCGAAGTCGACATTACCGATTACGGCTACCGCTATGTCGGGATCCGGCCGCTCGATGACGATAAGACTTATGTCCGCTCCTATCACTTTGTGATGCCGTTCACCCAGATCCGGCCACAGCAATTGGGCCGGTCGCTTGGCGGTGGCGATCGCACCAACATCGCCGGCCATATCTGGGTCCCGATCGATGACGAGAACACCATGGTGTACAATTGGATGTACAGCTATGGCGAAGAAGGCATCGGCGAGGATGACCGCCTCGAACGCGGCAACGGCAACGGCCCCGACTATGTCGAGCAATCGGGTGAGTTCCGCTCGTTCCGCAACAAACGGAACAACTGGATGATCGATCGCCAGGTCCAGAAATACGAGACCTTTACCGGCATCGACGGGGTCAACACGCAAGACCGCGCCCTGCAGGAGACGATGGGGCCAATCGTCGATCGCTCCAAGGAGCATTTGGGGCCGGCGGATCGTGCAATCATCGCGACCCGTCGAATGCTGCTCAACGCGGTCAAAACGGTGCAGACCGGTGGCAACCCGCCCGGGACCGACACCAGCTATTATCAGGCGCGCGCGATTGAAAAGATTTTCCCGCGCCACGCGACTTGGCGTGAGACCGTGCTGCCTGAAATGTATGCCGAGGATATGCCGGTCGCAGCAAAGTAACAGCGAAATGGCCGGGCTTGACCCGGCCATTTGTGCGCTTGCCACATTCGGCGGGATCCCGCCGGTGGCCCGCCTTTGCGTGGGCCACCGGTGGCCGATTAATCGTCGCCCGTTGAACCAGCGCCCAAGGCGTCGATTTCGGCGTCTTCGGGAAAGCGCCCGAGTTGCTTCTTCGAAAAGGCGAGCTTGCCGTCAACGGTGATCTCGAACACACCGCTCCTGCCTTTGACGAGCTCGACCTCGGCACCGTACTTTTCTTCCAATTGTGCCTTCGCACGGAGGGCTCTCGGAAGGTAGTTTCAAGGAACGCAGTATTCGATCCTGACCTTCATCGCCGCACACCTCTCACAGGAAACGACCACGGCAATCTACCACAGGTCGCACCTGCACCACCCATTTTTCTAGGCGATCGTTGCTAGCGTATATATCGCGAAGATGAACCCGGACACAGAGCCAGGGCACCCCCTCCCCAATCGGAGCGGGGAGGGAAGGGGGCTCAACGTGCTCGCCAACACGGTCGCGGCGGTGGTGCCGATCCGTGAAGACATGGTCGAGGTGGAACGGCGCCATAGTGTTCTCAGCTCGTGCGCAGCGAAATTTCCTTGAGCCCAAACGAGCCGATCGCGGTTAGCGCCGAAATCGCAGTTGCATACAAAAAAACGCGCGCAAACGCGGCGTGCAACACATTCGCCAGGGCCGCAAGCAAAGACGGGCTGACCGAATGAGCCTCGTCGAGGTGAAGGAGGGCAATGCCCGGATTGCCGCCGAGCACCGAATGCCCCGGCACCATGGCCGCACCGGCGCTCAAATCGCTGACCAGAATGGCAGTCAATAATGCCACGCCGAGCGCGCCGCCGATCAGCCGGAAAAACATCATCACCGACAGTCCAATGCCGTTATCGGCCAGTTCGAGCGCGTTCTGCACCGAGACCGCCACCGGTGACAACTGCAACCCAAACGCCAGACCGAGACCGCCGGTCAGCGCCGTGCCAAGCAGCAGCGATCGACTCAGGCCAAAAAATGCAATCGCCGCACAGATAACGGTCATCGCCACCGCGCCGATAATCGGAAAGATGCGATAGCGCCCGGTCCGCGTCACCAATTGTCCGGCGATAAACGATCCGAGCACGGTACCGCCGGTCATCGGAATGAGACGAATGCCGGCGTCATTCGCCGACAATCCGGCGACCAGCTCGAAATCGAGCGGGACCAGAATGATCAGCGCGATCATGACCATCGAATTGGTGAACGAAATTGCTGTGCCGACCGCGAAGATGCGGTTTGCGAACAGCCGCAACGGGATCATCGGCTCGCGCGCCTCGCGCTCATGCACCAGCAATCCGGCGGCAAACACGAGCCCGATCGCAATCGGCAGCAGCACATTGAGCTGGGCCCAGCCGCCCGCCGACTCGACGCGGCTGACGCCGATCAGGATCGGTGTCGTCGACGCAACAATCAGCGCCGCCCCGAGCCAATCAATGACCGGCTTGCGCCGCGGTCTTGGCAGCCGCCGCAGATTGCGGTTGCACAAGACCAGCGCCAAGACCCCGAATGGCAAATTGATCCAGAAGATCCAATGCCATGACAAGTAATCGGCAAAGAACCCGCCGAGCACCGGTCCGAGCAGGTTTGAAATCGCCATCACGCTGGAAAAATAGCCCTGGTACCGGCCGCGCTCGCGTGGCGGGATGACATCGGCTACCGCCGCCTGCGACACCGAGCGCAGGCCGCCGCCGCCGATCCCCTGAAGCGCGCGCGCCCCGATCAGCTGCAGCATCGTCTGCGACATCGCCGAGAACACCGATGCCGCGACAAAGATCGCGATCGAGGCGAGCAGGACCTGCCGCCGCCCGTAAAGATCGCTGAGCCGGCCATAGATCGGCGTCGTGACAGTCGAGGCAACGAGATAGGCCGACACCACCCACGACATCAGCGACCAGCCGTTCAGATCCTGCGCCATCGTCGGCAGCGAGGTGGCAACGATCGTCTGGTCGAGGCTGGCGAGAAACATCGCCAGCATCAGCCCCGAGATGACCGAGACGATCTCGCGTTGTGACAGATGTAGCGCGACAGTTTGCGGCGCCTGGGTCATGGTCGCGGTGGGGAGTCAATCCCGCGGACGCTCGGTGAGCCGTTGCAGGGGTTCAGAGTTGCGTTCGGCGCTCTTTGGCGTGAATGCCGAAGCCGGAGACCGAAGGCGTGGCGATGGACCGGCCAGAATACGAGGAGGATTGACACGACGCACTCTACTCCCTGCTGCGCCGGCACAACACCACTCAATCCGCCTATGTTCCCGAGGCCGCTCATCAGGTGCTGATCGACTGCTCGCCGGCGCCGATCTAAGCGGCCCGGGCGGTGACTCACTTGTTTTTTGGTTATGCTGAGCGTCCTGTTCCACCTGTTTTATCAGGATCGAGATCAGGCATCGCCCACCTCTTTCCCGGTTGCGGCGCCGATGCGTTCTGGAGGCACCGCTAGGCTCTCCCCGGCTTTTTGCGCGAGCGGCCAGGCGAGCAATTCGGCGAATGACATATCGGTAAAATCGAGCCGTGCCCCATCGGCAAAGCGCCGGGTCATCGCTGATCCCGCGCGATCTGTGTGTTCGATTTTACCATGCCGATGTGAGGCATCGCCAACTCTCAAAAAAGCCAACGCACCCGCTCTCGGGCGCCCAATGCCTGCGACTATGCAATGCGGATATGGCAATTCGATGGTTGCGGTTACCGTAAGCTCCGGGGTTGGGTGCGTCGTCGATAGAGAACACCCTTGTGAGATCAAGGGGTTGCGGGCTATCATAAGATATGACCGAAACTCATTTGCAAAAACGGCCCATCGGCTATGCCCGCGTCAGCACTTTCGGGCAGACCCTTGACAGCCAGCTTGAGCAGTTACGCGAGGCCGGATGCAGCAGCCGGAGCATCTACAAGGAGAGGGTGACAGGCGCGCGGCCCGACCGGCGCGAGCTTCTGCGGATGCTCGAACGGCTCGAACCCGGCGACGTGGTGACGGTGACGCGGATTGACCGGCTAGCGCGCAGCACCTTCGATCTATTCGGCATCGTCAAGCGTATCGTGGACGCCAAGGCACAATTCCGGTCACTGGCGGAGCCGTAGGCTGACACCGGCACCGGGCGCTTGATGTTGGCGGTACTCGGTGGCCTTGCCGATGTTGAGCGCGATCTTATCCGCACCCGCACCGCCGAAGGCAGGAGCCGCGCCAAGGCGCAAGGAAAGCCTATGGGCCGCCCCCCTTCCATGAACTGGCCCAACACAAAGAGGCCACCAGACGCCGCGCGCAGGGGGCAACGTTGCAGGAATTAGCGGACAGCTACGACCGCAGCATATCCACCATGCGCCGCGCCACCCGCGCTACCCAGCCTGCGAGTTATCAATTCCAAAACGCCGTCGATGCCTAACGTTGTGAAGAGAAAATCTATACATGAGCCTTAGGTGAAATAAACCATGTCATCCATAGATGAAGCAAAACAACGATTCGATAACCTGTATTCGGAAATACGCTTTCGGTTAGCTGAAATTGAAAATGAGGCGGATACTCGATTTCAGATAATTGATCGCATTCTTATGGAAGTTCTCGGATGGGAGAGGACTGAAATTAAAATGGAACCGCCGACGGAGAAAGGATTCATAGACTATCTCCTTTGCGCAGAGGTCGCAATCGCCTCGTCGTCGAGGCAAAACGTACTAACACCCAGCTGATCGATACAGTTACACGACGATCCTCTAATTACAAAGTCAGTGGCAGTGGATTGAAGTCGGCACAGCCGGGTGTACGACAGGCGATGGGCTATTGTCTCGAAACCGGAGTAGTTTTTGCTGCCCTCACGACTGGCATAGCGTGGGTCGGATTTCTCGCGATTAGAAGTGATGGTAAAGCGCCGGGCGAGGGTCAGGCGTTGGCATTTCCAAGCCTCGAAGCCGTACGGGATGATTTTGCGACTTTTTAGAGGCGGTTTTCAGAATTCCCGAGCGAGCCTGCCTGCAACCAGGAATATGCAGGCCGCCTGGAGCAGCGACTGAATGACAAACCCGAGCCGGTCGTAGCGCAGCGCCAAGCGCTTGTTCTCCAGCACCCAGGCATTGCTGCGCT
>JAFAOB010000396.1 GCA_019238055.1 Alphaproteobacteria bacterium | reverse complement strand
CTTCGACAAGCTCAGGAGCCCATCCCGCTGATCCTCGATCAGACCAAGGTCTCCGATCGCCACCCGATCCTGATGCTGAGCGTGCGCTGGGGCGAGCGCGCGCTGCCGCTGGCCTGGCGGGTCAAAGAAACCGAGGGCACCCTCGGCTTCGCCACGCAAAAAGAGGTGCTCGCGGTCGTCGCCAGCTGGCTGCCTGCGGCTCAGGCCGTGGTCCTGCTCGCTGATCGCTTCTCCGGAACCGCCGAGAGGACCCGGTGGTGTCACGATCGGGGATGGGGACGATCGCCTGCGGCTCAAGAGCAACCTCCTCGCCCGCTACGGCACGACAGCAACCACGACCGGCGACCTCGCCCTCCTGAGCTTGTTGAAGGGCCAGCGACCATTATTTCGAAGCTGTCGCCTTCACCGGCAAGCGCGTCACGGCCAATATCGGCATCATTCGCGATCCCGGACATGCCGAGCCCCGGATCATCGCCATGTGGCCAAACCGGGATATCTGACCACCTTGGGATATGCCGATCGCTGGGGCATCGAGCCCATGGTCTCCGACTTCAAATCGCGCGGGTTTGGCCTCGACCAGACCCATCTGCGCTCTCCCGACCGCCTCGCCCGCCTGATCCTGGTCATGTCCCTTGCCTCTGCTGGGTGGTCTCGATCGGGATGGGGGATCAAGCCAATCACCTAATCCCTGCCGAAAAAAACGACCGGACCGTCAGCCTGCCAAGCTCGTCCGCGGACGGCTCTCCTGGTTCACGCGCGGCCTCCGGCGCGCCATCAAACTCCTCCTCGAATGCCTCCCGCTCCCGAAGCTCTGGGAATGCCTATTAAACTGATGGATGCTCAGATCGCCGAAGATATCCTCAAGGGCTTCTGGCGCCGCGCGGGTAGCAATCCCCCGCAGACCGTGTGAAAATTCGCCACCACTCTGCCATAAAGCAAGAATGAATCGTTGACGAAGTAGAATGCACAACATGCTTCGTCTCAACCTTTGCCACCGTTCTAATATTGCGTCGCCTGATGCTGCATCCGAGTTTTCACACGGTCTGGGACGGTTTGGCTCCGATCAAAGGGCATCTCTGCCCTCGTGATTCGACATGAGCCAGTCCTGCTAAAAGGCGAGACGATAGCCATCGCGGACCGAGAATCCGGAAGAGTCGATGAAGGAGGGGTACATGAAATATGACGTGGTGATCGTCGGCGGGGGAGCGGCCGGATGTGTGTTAGCCAGCCGATTGGCTGCAGACGGTCAGACTTCCGTGCTGTTGCTGGAAGCCGGGCCGGATTACCCCGATCCAGCCTATCTTCCGGAAGAAATCAGGTTCGGCCATACACGCTTTGCCGAAGCCCAAGAATCAAAACACAACTGGGCCTTGCGCGGCACCATCACCGAGGAGCAAGGCGAAATCCACGTCGCACAGGGCAAGGTCATCGGCGGCGGGTCGTCGATCAACGGTCAGGCCATGCAGCGCGGATTTCCCGAGGATTTCGACTCCTGGGCGGCTCTTGGCAACGATGAATGGTCATATGAAAAGATCATACCGTACTTCCGCAAATCGGAACACGATCTCGACATTGAGGACAACTATTGCCATGGCTCGGACGGGCCGATGCCGGTCAGGCGCCGTCAGACAGGTCCCGTGCCTGCCCTCCAACAGGCTTTCCATGCCGCCTGTGTGCAGGCGGGGTTCGGCACCACGAACGATAAAAATGGCCTGCACCCGGCCGGCCTCGGTGTGACACCGTCGAATAACATTGAAGGTGTCAGGATGAGCACCGCCATGACGCATCTCAATCCGGTGCGCCACTATCTGAACCTGACGGTGCGGGGCGGGGTGTTCGCCCGCAAGATCGTGATCGAGGACGGCAAGGCCATCGGCGTGGAAGCCGAAAGCGGGGGGAAGGTGTTCCAGGTCGATGCCGACCGGGTGGTGCTCAGCGCCGGGGCGATCCGATCGCCGCAATTGCTGATGCTCTCGGGTATCGGCCCCGAGGATCACCTGCGGCAATTTGGGATACCTATTGTTCGTGATCTCCCCGGCGTCGGCCAGCACCTGATGAACCACCTCAGCGCCCAGATGACCTTCAAGGTCAAAGACGGCATCTCGCTCGCTGCTGATCGTGATGCAGTGCACTTTGCTTTACACTACACCGCCCCGGGGTCGAGCGCCGTCAACGATATGGTCTTGAGGTCCAGCACCGTCGTCGATGAACGACAGGAGCATGTCGCCGGCGTACGGACAAAATACCTGAGCGGTGACGTTCCGCCTGAGCGCGCGGCACGGATCTCGTGCACGCTGGGGTTGCCCGACGGCTCGGGATACGTCAGGTTGGCCTCGGCCGATCCCGGCGTCCAGCCATCTTTTAACTACTGTTATCTCCAGCATCCCAATGACATTCGACGGGTGCGGGACGGCCTGCGAATGGCGGCGAAACTGCTGGGATCCGGCGCGTACAGAGACGTGGCCGATTACCGGATCCACCCGACAGATGACATTCTCGCCAATGACGACGCGTTGGACCGCTGGATACGCCAAACCGTTGGCACTGCCAGGCATGTATCCGGAACCTGCAAGATGGGACCGGATGCAGATCCGATGGCGGTCGTTGACCAATACTGCAGAGTCAAGGGCATTCAAGGGTTGTGGGTGGCGGATGCATCCGTGATGCCGCGCATTCCCAGGTCAGGTGGTGCCCATGCGACAGTGATCATGATCGGCGAACGTGTCGTCGACTGGGTTGCGGCGGGGTGACCCCCGCTTGCCGCTATGGGGAATTGATTGCAGGGACTACTCAGCACCGTTGGGACCACCTGGGATGGGTGATTTGCGTTAAAACCGCGTCGCCCCCGTGATACGAGGGCGCGCGAACCCCGTTCTGTGGTTTGTCTGCCATAAACGAATGGTGGCAACGCTGGCACGGAAGAGGACGGCCGCACCGACGCGCTTTGGGCGGTCGATCTCGGCCACGGCTTAGCGCGGGAGCGGCTTCGGCGAGCCCGACGAAGCGCGGCGCGTCGTCGGATCAGACCGGAAGTTGGCGGATAATGGCAAGGCCGAGAAACACACCAGCAAACGACAGCAGCACCGAACTCGCGATGTAGGAGAGGCTGGCCCACACCTCGCCGCGTTCCCACAGCAGTGCCGCGTCGAGCGAGAAGGCCGAAAAGGTCGTGTAGCCGCCCAGGAGGCCAGTCGTCAGAAACAGCCGCAAGGTCTGGCCCGATTGGCCGCGAAATGCGAACCAGCCGGCGATCAGCCCCATCGCCAGGCTGCCCGAGACATTGACGCACAGCGTGCTCCACGGGAAGGTCATGCCGAATTGCGCCCCGGCGCGGTTTGCCGCATGACGCAGAGCACCGCCGATGCCGGCGCCGAAAAACACGGTGATGTAGCCGATCAGAGTGCGCACGATCCGGTTCCTCTTGCCTGTCCCTCGGGGCGCTTGGGAACCGGAACGCTCCTGCCGCGCGCCGAATGACGCTTGGTAGGAGTCATCAGCCTTGCGGCGGTTATCGGGGGAACTCCATCCCCATCAGTAAAACGCTATAGCAGCCGATCGAGGATCGCGCCAGGAACACGACAGAGCTGCAAGGCCGATTTGACGCAAGGCTTAGCCGCTTCCGCGGGATTTCCGGCGGGCCGCGACCTCGGCTCGCAGTCCGACGCCGGTCATCAGCATTTCTACAGTGTAAGCCATGATCGCACCAATCGTGCAGACGACCGCAAGAGCAAAAGTGGCGAACAAAGCAGCGGCGACCGCTTTATTGACAAGCGCTCCGACAAACAAGGTCAGGACGGTCGTACAGGTCGCTGCCGCTGCGAGAGCGGCGAGCACGACCGCGATGTCGAGCGTCACGGATCGCCGGCGCAGCTCCGCCATTTGCAGGGCGAGAACAGCGATCCGCTCGGGCTCGGCCCCCTCCATCTCCTTGGTGATTTGATCGACGCGATCGCCGACCCGCGCGAGCCGCGTCGCAAAAACATTAAGCAAAGCGCCGATGCCGGACAGCAGAAAAATCGGCGTCAGCGCCAACTGGATGATATGGGCGACAGTGTCGAGTGGGGCGGCAGTCGTGCTGAAGATATTGGGCATGAGGCGTCGTTGCTCGGCCGGTTGCGGCCGCGGCCGCATGTTGCGGATGCTTTGAGGCAGGGGCAATTCTGCTGTCTCGTCACCTTGCGCGCAAAGCCGCCGAAGGTGCAGGATCGTTGCTGCGCCGATGATCCAACAGCGCGCTCAGGCTGCCTCCCGCACGCCTCGATGCGCCCCAAATATAGGCCGTGATTTTCGCGCTCCCGCTCTATGACGACAACCCGATGCGGCGCACCCCGGTTGTCAATTATCTGTTGATCGGCTTCTGCATCGGCGCCTTTTGGTGGCAGCTCGGCCTCAATCAGCACCGGGTCCTCTACGGCTACGGCATGGTCCCCGCCGTGCTGTTCGGCCGGGCTCATCTTGCGCCTTATCTGCACGTGTTGCCGGCCTGGGCGACGGTGTTCACCAGCATGTTTTTGCATGGCGGGTGGTTTCACCTGATCGGCAACATGCTGTTTTTGTGGATATTCGGGCACGAGGTCGAGGACGAGCTCGGCCACCTTCGTTATCTGGTGCTGTACTTTGCGAGCGGAGTGGCAGCAGCGCTGGTCCAGGGTCTTTCAAACCCTGGCTCGCATGTGCCGATGATTGGCGCCAGCGGGGCCATCGCTGGCGTACTCGGCGCCTATACGGTCTTGTCCCCGCGCGCCAACATCCACGTCTTCGTGTGGATCGTGATCTTTTTCCGGATCATCAACGTGCCGGCCTGGGCCCTGCTCGGCCTGTGGTTTGCGATGCAGCTGATCAGCGGTCTTGAGCAGGCGCGCGGCCGGCCCGGCGTCGCCTTCTGGGCGCATGTCGGCGGGTTTGTCGCCGGGATGATTCTGGTCATCCTGTTGCGCCGGCATGGAGCCTCGCTGCTGCAGCCGCAGCGCAGCACGGTCTTCGCAACGGCACCGCCCGCCGCCTTTGCCCGAGCGCGGCGAGCGAGCCGCGGCTCGGTGCCGTCGGCCGGCCGACCCTATCGGCGGGCAGCCGGTCCGTGGGAGCGCTGGTGAGCGCTCGCGCTCTTGTCATAACGGCGCGCGGCTAACGAGCGCCCGGGTGCGCTACCGGCGCCGCTGCGAAGTCGCTCAACCGAGCCAGCCAAGTTTCGATGCGTCGGCGGTTCTGGCGAAAATCGTAATGGCCGTAACGCGAGCGGCTGTAGAGCGCGAGGCTCGAACGATCGGGCCCAAGCGGTACAAATTCGACTGTTATGATGTCCGGGAACCGGAACAACGACGAATGCTGGATGTAGACGAGCCGGCGCCCGTCCAGCTCCTCGGCAATGCGCACGATCCGCGGCTGGCGGGCGATCATCTGCGCCCAAACCTCGTGCAGCCGCAGCCATGGCATCGCAAAAATCGGCACGCTGTTCCCGGCGGCGGCGCAGTAATCGGGTGGACAGGCGAGAAAGCTCGGCGGCGGCAGCGGCGGGCGCAGCGTTGTAATGTCGACATGTTCCTGCCGTGCGAGGCGATCCTGCGACGGCTGGCCCATAAAGATCCGAACCGCGAGGATCGACGCGGTGAGCATCGATGCAGCCGCCAGCAACGGGATCAACACCAAACACTCTTTGCGCATTTCCGGCCTTTGGTCAGGAGCTTGCGATAGTGGCACTCGGCGCAGCGGGCGATCGCGCCCCGCCCAGATCGGAACCGTCCGCGATTTCCTTTTCGCCGCGTTGATGCAAATCAATGGCACGGGTAGCAAAGCCGTATTCGCTGTCTCGTCGGGAAACGCAGCAGCGTGGCACTTGCCGGGACGGGCTTGATCTTTGCGACCGTGATCGGCTGGGTGAGTGCCGAACTGCAAGACGAAAGAGCACCTGTTATTCATGTCGCGACTGGTGTTGTCGACCGGTTGTACGGAGATGGCCGGGACCACGGCAATCTCTGAAGGCAACCCGTTTGAGCGGCGCTTTCGCGACGCGCACACCGTCTCGCAACATTTGCAGGGCAGGGTCAGCCACTTCGAAACTGTCGGCAAACACTTGCTCGGGATCGAGAGCGATCCGCGCTTCGTGTGATCGCTCGCGATCGCACTGTCGGCAGTCTATTTCTCGCAGAGCTGCCGAGGGCCGCCGCCATAGGGCTGATAGGTGCAATCGGCAGGATTGAACGACGAATAGGTTTGTCTGCAGAGATCGACGTTGCAGCGCTCCGGGCTCGATGGGCCGGCCGCGGCGCTCACCGTCGTCTCCGTCAGGCTTGACGAGGCCGAGCTACCCTTCTCGCAAAGTTGCCGGGGCCCGCCATCATAGGGCTGATAGGTACAATCCGACGCCCGGAACGAGTGATAAAACGCCGCGCAGGCTTGGACATCGCAGCTGGGGTTAGACGACCCGGATATTCCCTGCGTCGCCGCTGTATCGAGCCCGTTGCTCCCGCTCGCAATTGCCGGCGCAAGCTCAACCCGCACTCCCTGCTGATCCATCACCGGCGTCGCCTCGCTCATAAAGTCTTTCCAGATCGAGGCCGGCAGGCCGCCGCCAACTACGCCGTTCATCGGCGTATCATTGTCATTTCCGACCCAGACGCCAACGACCAGCGAGTTATTGAACCCGATGAACCAGGCATCACGATAATCCTGGCTGGTGCCGGTCTTACCCGCGGCAAAGCCGTTTATGGCCGCCGCCTTGCCGGTGCCGTGTTCGACCACCCCGCGCAACAGCTCGATCATCGGTTTTTGATACGGATCCAATGTCCGCCCAACGGCGGCTGGTGCCGTCGCCAGCATACGCGTGTCGTTCGCGGCGCCGATCGCGGCTACACCCCAGGGCTGCACCCCCAGGCGATTATCCTGCACCGAAGCAAACGCGCCGGTCAGATCGAGGAGGCTGACGCCAACCGAACCCAATGCCAGGCTCGGCACCTCAGGGAGCGGCTCGGTGATGCCCAGATCGCGCGCGGCGGCAACGACGTTCTTCACTCCAACATCCATTTCGAGACGTACCGCGGCGGTGTTGACCGATTGCGCAAACGCCTCGGCGAGGCTGATGCGGCCATAGTGCTCATTACCGAAATTGGCCGGTTTCCAGTCGTTGATGTCGATCGGTCCGGCGTCGATCATGTCTTGTGGTGTGTAGCCCTTGCGCAAGGCGGCGAGATAGACGAACAGCTTGAACAGCGAACCCGGCTGGCGATTGGTGTCGACCGCGCGATTGAACTGGCTCTTTTGATAGTCGCGCCCGCCAACCATCGCCAGCACCGCTCCGTCAGGGCGCATTGCAACCAGCGCTCCCTCGCTGACGCCGAGCTTACGGCCCTGCTTGGCGAGAGCATTGTCAACCACCCGCTGCGCGAGGTTTTGCATTTGCGGCACCAATGCGGTGCGGACCCGGACGCCCCCGGCGATTTGCCTGCTCGCGAGAGGCAGCGCCTGTTCTTTCGCCCAGTCCGTGAACCACGACTGCGCCGGTGCCAGGGCCGATGGGGAGTTGATGATCGCGGGATTGGCCTTGGCGGAACTCGCGGACTTTGCGTCAATCACGTGATTGGCGACCATTGCATCGAGAACAGTCGCGGCGCGCGCTTGAGCTGCTTTGGGGTGACGCAGCGGATCAAATTCCGAGGGAGCCTTGATCAAGCCTGCGAGCATCGCTGCCTCGGAGAGCGTCAGATCGCCTGGCTGCTTGTCAAAGTAAAGCCGCGCTGCCGCGGCCATGCCGAAGGCGCCATCGCCGAGATAAACGCGGTTCAGATAGCGCCTCAGAATCTCGTCTTTGCTCAGATGGATTTCGAGCCAGATCGCCATCAGCGCCTGGCGCAGCTTCCAGACGTAGCTTCGATCGTCTTTTAGATACTCGAGTTTGACCAATTGCTGGGTAATGGTACTGCCGCCCTCGACGACCTCTCCGGCAATATGGTTTGCGTGCGCTGCGCGCAAGATACCCAGCAGATCGACGCCGGGATGGCTATAGAAACGACGATCTTCGGTGCTTAGCACCGCCTGGATCAGGATCGGGGCGAAATCGTGCAGCGAGGCATCCGCTATTCTAAGCGGCCCGGCACGTCCGAGCGGTTCGCCATCGGCCGCCTCGAGCAACAATGTCGACTGCTGCGGGCCGCCTGCCGGTTGCTCGATCGGCAGCCCGAGAACGGCCCACAGCAATGCACATGACATGACAAATAGGGCGCCGACGCCGATCAGGGCTGCTCCCAGGGCCAAGCGACGGACGTACCACCTTGCAGGTTGCTCCCGGAATGCTGAAGCCCGCCGATTGCTCTGGGCGATAAGCAAATCGCATAGATGCATCACCCGATGGCTCTGCGCGATGAGCAAGAGCTTCAGACGCGCCCCCAGCGTGGCGAGATCGCCGCCCAGCGCCCTGAGAAATTCGACTCCGGCTATTGCGGTTCGGCTGCCGGGCGTTTCGTGTGCGCCACGCATAAGCCGTGATTGGCCGGCGGAGCCCAGATTGGGGTCGGGCCTGTTTAGCATGATGGGAAAACCGACCTGTATGACCTGCTTTGCGCAGGTGACTTTCTCGCCAACATCTTTCGGGATAATTAGTTGCTAATCGCCGATCTGGACCCGCGGCTTGATGACGCTTCAAAGCCGCGTAGGCCAAAGTGCGACTCAGCTGCTGTTCGGAGTCCTCGGGTTGGTGCTCTGTTCCCACTGAACGGACGAGAGAAACGCCAGCCATCGGTTTGTTTCTCTCAAAGTGGCGAGCGCAGCCGACACGAACCAAAGGTTAAGGAACAGCAGCATCAGCGTGCTGAGTTCGAACCAATGGATTATGATCCAATTCAACTCTGGCTCCAAATCGCTCGAACATCAAAAATAGTGCCTCTGACATGAACCATACCGGTTGCGTATGGCGCCTGTGGTAATGAATTTTTTCGCCTTGAGAACCGGTCGCTTCAGCGGGTGTGCTCGCGAACGTCGGGAAGTGGGGCATTCTTGCTCGCCTGGTCCGTGGCGCGCGGGCCGGCAAGAGCGGTCGCCGCGACAGCGTGCCCTTTATCAACCTTGTCGGCCGTCCATATCTCCAGCGATGGGTCGCCTCCTTGTCGTCATCGGCTTGGTATTGGTGGTTATCGGTGTGCTGTGGCCGCTGCTTGGCCGGCTCGGGCTCGGTCGGCTCCCTGGTGACATATTCGTTCGGGGCCAGCATGGCGCCTTCTATTTCCCGATCACCACCTGCATCCTCGTCAGTGTCGTCTTGTCGCTGCTGTG
>JAFAOB010000122.1 GCA_019238055.1 Alphaproteobacteria bacterium | reverse complement strand
CTACACGACGCTGCAGCGCACGCACGCCTACCGCGCCGACCTTGCACGCATCATCGGGGTGCCGGAGAGCCATGTCCGGGTCGTCGCCGGCGATATCGGCGGCAGCTTTGGCATGAAGTCGGCGATCTACAACGAGGTGCCGTTGGTGTTGCTGGCCTCGAAGCTGGTCGGGCGGCCGGTCAAATGGATCAGCACACGCTCGGAAGCCTTTCTCGGCGACGCCCAGGCGCGCGACAACGTCACCGAGGCCGAGCTGGCGCTCGACGATCAGGGCCACTTTCTTGGCCTCCGGGTCAAGACAATCGCCGCCGTTGGCGCCTATCCGCAGGCTGGCTCGAATGCCTTCATCAACAATCTCGGGACCTTGGCGGGAGTCTACCGCACGCCGGCGGTGCATGCTGATGTGACCGCCGTCTACACCCATACCAACCCGATGCGGGCTTATCGCGGCAACGGGCGGCCCGAGGCGGGTTATATGATCGAGCGCATGGTCGACGAGGCGGCCGCCGAGCTCGGCATCGACGCGATCGAATTGCGGCGGCGCAATATGATCCCGCCCGAAGCGATGCCGTTCAAATCGGGGCTGACGTTCACCTATGATTGCGGCGAGTTCGAAAAGACCCTGGATATGGCGCTCGAGCTTGCCGATGCCGGCGGCTTCGAGCGGCGCCGCGGCGCGGCGCGCCGGCATCGGAAACTGCGCGGCCTCGGCATCGCCAACACGATTGAGCGCGCTGCCGCGGGCGGCTTCGAGGCGGCCGAGATCCGCTTTGACCGCAGCGGCACGGTGACCTTGGTATCGGGCTCGATCACCCAGGGCCAGGGACACGAAACGGTCTACAAGCAGCTGCTATGCGACCGGCTCGGGGTTCATCCCGATCAGGTGCACTACATCCAGGGCGACACCGAAAAGGTGGCCATCGGCGAGGGCACCGGCGGCTCGCGCTCCGCCACCCTGGGCGGCTCGGCAGTCCACCTTGCGACCGAGAAGATCGTCGGCAAAGCAAAGACGATCGCCGCCCGCATGCTCGGCGCCGAACCGGAAGAGGTCCGCTTTGAGGACGGCCTGTTCTCGGCCCCCCGTTCCAACCGCACTCTGACGGTCGGCGAGATCGCCAAGGAATCCCTCGACCCGCGCAACCTGCCTGAGGGCATGGATCTGGGGCTGATCGCCGGTGCTACTTTTGCTTGTAAGGAGCAGAACTTCCCGAACGGCTGCCATATCTGCGAGCTTGAGATCGATGAAGAGACCGGCGAGGTCGAAATCCTGCGCTACAGTGTCGTCGACGACGTCGGCACAGTCATGAACCCGCTGTTGCTCGAAGGCCAGATCCGCGGCGGCATCGCGCAGGGTGTGGGCCAAGTGCTGATGGAGGATATTCGTTTCGACCCGGCCTCTGGGCAGCTCTTGACCGGCTCGTTCATGGATTACGCGATGCCGCGCGCCGACACTCTCTCGGCGATCGATTGCGAAGACCACCCGGTGCCGACCAAGACCAATCCATTGGGCGTCAAGGGCGCGGGCGAAGCCGGCAACGTCGGGGCCTTGCCCGCGGTCGCCAACGCGCTCATCGATGCGCTGTCGCCGCTCGGCATCCGCCATATCGAAATGCCCGCAACTCCCGAGCGGCTTTGGCGCGCAATCCGCGGCGCCCAGCAATGAGGGTGAACACTGATCTCTGGCAGATTACATGACTTCGCTTAGCTCGTTCCCGCTGTCTGTTGCGTCAGAGCCTCCAGCACAAACAGGCCGCGGTACAGTTCTGACATCGTTACGGTAAGCGGTATCGAGACGAGCGACAGCATCGCATCGGGACCGCGCACAATCTCGGTGATCCACTGCTCTCCGCTGCGACGCAGGATTTCGGCGAAGATACTTTCGGAATCGATCAACAAAATTTCCTGGACGCTCGGGATGCGGCGATAATCCGGGATCTTGCTCTGGCGATCGAAAACAGCAGTGCCCGGCGAGAGGATTTCGACGATCAGCATCGGATCACGGATCAGCCGATCGCCAGGGCGTGGCGGATCACAGCTGACCGCGAGATCGGCGACATAACAGGTGTCGTCCCGCTCCGGTCGAGCGATCCCGGCTTCGGCCTGAACAAAGCAGGATGGACGCGGGCGTAGCGCCGCCCGCAACTCGGCGCCAAGCGCCACCGCTATCACGCCGTGACCGGGCATTGGCGGCGCCATCGCCACCGGATGCCCCTCGATCAGCTCGTAGCGCGTGTCAGTGCCGTCCTCCCATCGCAGGAACTCGTCGATCATCATCCGTTTGAGCGTGACTTCGGCCATTCCGTGCCTGACAGTCCTTATCCTGATAGTCCTTATATCGAGCGTATCGCTTTTTCGAAATCTGCCCGCATATGCCAGAAGCGGCACGCGATTGCGAGCCTGGTCGGCTTCGGTAAAAGATCGTTGGCGCCCAGGGTGGCGGCAGGCCTTCGCGACGCTCCTTGATCCGGCGCTCTCGCTCGCTGAGCTGGGCATCGTTGCTATCCGCCTTTCCGGCTTCGGTCAGCGGTAGCGAGGCGGTCTCCCGCCGCAGCTCCCTCATGCGTTGGGCAATCGTCGCGAAATCATCAGCGGCACGCGCGCGGGTCACTTTCCCTCCTTGGCCGGTTAAACCGGGACATCGAGTGCCCGCTCCCGTTGCAGGCTTTTAGGTTGCAGGCTGTTTAGATAGTGCTGAACCCGTGCTGACGCGGCAAGGGTTCAGCAGTAGCGAACCAAGCGGAGCCCGCTCCAATGCCAGTTATGCCCCAAACGACCATATTGTCGCGCCCGATTCCATCGACTGGTGAAGAGCTCCCGGTTGTCGGTCTGGGCACCTGGCCGGTTTTCGATGTCGGTGCTGACGAAGACGTACGCCGGCCGTTGCGCGAGGTCTTGCGCCGGCTGTTCGCTGCCGGCGCGCGAATGGTCGACAGCTCGCCGATGTACGGCCGCGCCGAGAGTGTCGCCGGCGATCTCGTCGCTGCGCTCGGCGCGCGGTCACGCGCTTTTCTCGCCACCAAAGTGTGGATCACCGGACGCGAGGCCGGCATTGCGCAGATGCAGCGCTCGGCAAGCCTGCTGCGCAGCGAGGTTATCGACCTGATGCAGATCCATAATCTGATCGATTGGCGCACCCATCTCGCGACATTGCGGCAGCTCAAGGGCGAGGGTCGGATCCGCTATATCGGTATTACCCATTATACCGACCGCGCCTTGTCCGAGCTGACGCACATCCTCGCAACCGAACCCGACATCGATTTTGTCCAGTGCGGCTATTCGCTTTCGGCGCGGATCGCCGAACGGCTGCTGTTGCCGGTTGTGGCCGCGCGCGGGGTGGCGGTTATCGTCAATCAACCACTCGGGCAAGGCGCCTTGCTGCGCCGGATACGAGGCAAGCCGCTACCCGAATGGGTCGCCGAGTTCGATTGCGCGAGCTGGGCCCAATTGCTGCTGAAATATGTTCTGGCCGAGCCGGCGGTGACCTGCGTCATCCCCGCGACACGGAACCCCGAGCATATGACCGATAATCTCGCCGCCGGTTTCGGCCGTCTCCCCGATGCCGAACATCGTCGCCGTATCCGTGCTCTTTGGGATACGCTTTAATGCGCACCCCAACCGCTAACGGCGGCATACCGCATTGGTGAAATCGCGGTCAGGTATTACCCGGCCATGCGCTCCAACATCACACTTCGTGTACGTTGGCCCGGGCGCTATATCATTGGCAAGCTGCGCCGACGCGCGCCCAGCGGAAAGGCGGTGTCAATACGGGCAACCTCTTCGACCGACAATAGCAAGTCGCCGGCGCCCGCATTCTCTTGCGCGTGATCGAGGCTTGACGCCTTCGGAATCGTGAAGAGAGACGGTCGTCGTACAAGAAACGACAGCGCCACTTGGCGTGGGGTTCCGCCATGCCCCCGGGCGATCTCGGCAAGCACCCGTCCGCCCGGAGATTGCGGGTCCGGGAAGCGATTATGGCCAAACGGGCTATAGCCGGTTACCGCGATCCCGTGCTCCTCGCACCACGGCAGCACGCGATGTTCAATGCTGCGATCAAGGAGATGATAAAGAACCTGATTGCAGGCAATCTTGCCTTCGCCGGCTAAACCCACCGCCTCCTCCAGATCGGCGACATCAAAATTGCTGACTCCCCAGCTCAGGATCTTACCCTCACGGTGCAGCTCTTCAAAGGTCTCGATCGTCTCCAACAGCGGATGAGGGCCGCGCCAATGCAGCAAATAGCAGTCAAGCCGGTCGGTGCGCAGCCGCCTCAGCGAGCGTTCGCAGGCCAGCCGCATGCCTGACCGCGAGGCGTTTTGCGGCAGGACCTTGGAGACCAGAAAGACTGAGTCGCGGCGCCCGGCGATGGCCTCGCCGATCAGTTCTTCGGCGGCGCCCGAGCCGTAGAGCTCGGCGGTGTCGATATGGGTCACTCCAAGATCGAGACTGCGCCGCAAGGCGGCAATTGCGGCCTCATGCGGCGCCTGTTCGAGGTACCAAGTGCCGAAACCAATTGCCGGCACCTCGCGACCGGTCGAGCCAAACCATCGCCGACGCATTGTTCTTCTCCCTTTGGATGAGATTTATGCCGCGTGAGCGGCGATCCTGGCCTCGGCAAACAGCCGCAACATCTCGCGGTTGAACGCCGGAATGTCGTCCGGTTTGCGGCTGGTCAAGAGATTACCATCGACCAACGCCTCGCGATCCAACCATTCCGCGCCGGCATTCTTCAAATCGGTCTTGAGCGATGGCCAGGATGTCATTTTCCGCCCGCGCGCGTGCCCTGCATCGATGATCGTCCAAGGTCCATGGCAGATCGCTGCAACCGGCTTTCGCGCCTCGAAAAAGGCTTTGACAAAGGCAACTGCTTTGGGCTCGAGCCTCAGCTTGTCGGGGTTTATCACCCCGCCCGGCAGCAACAAGGCGTCGAACTCATCGGGCCGGGCCTGGTCGAGCTTTAAATCGACCGGCAGTATCTGACCCCATTCTGTAAAATTCCAGCCACGCACCTCTTTGTCTTTCGGCGACACGATCCGGGTTTCGGCACCGGCTTCGTTAAGCGCCTTACGCGGCTCGACAAGCTCGACCTGTTCGAAACCATCGGTGACGAGGATCGCGACCCTTAGTCCGTTCAAAGTTTTGTCTGCCATTTTCATGCCTCCGTATGCCGGTGGTGCAGCAAAAACTGCATGCTGGGCAAACGGTCGACCGGATAAAGGGTATCTATTCTCCACTGCTTCGATTTTTGCTGCGGCGCCGTGTTCGAAAGGCGCGAGTTTGGGTCGGCGCCCAACGACGGCTATCTTTCAGCGATGAAGACACAGACACTGCGCTTGACCGTCTCCGGCCAGGTTCAGGGCGTGGGATACCGGGCCTGGGCGACACGAATTGCGACCGAGTTCGGGCTGCGCGGTTGGGTGCGCAATCGTGTCGACGGCAGCGTCGAGATGCTGATAAGCGGGCGAGATCAGGACGTCGCGGCGATGATCGTAGCCGCGCGCAAAGGTCCTCGCGCCGCTCGCGTCAGCGAGGTCCAGATCACCGAGGCTGAGGACGACGGCAGCATCGGCTTTGTGATGCGCCCGACTGCATAGACCCAGAAGCTCGTTCCGCTGACAGTCCGTGCGACTAATCTACGGAACCCCGCCTTCCGCTAGCGCCAATCATCGAGAACGTAGAGCCCCGGCTGGCTATAGCACCAGTCGTTTGGCCGATGCATCGTGACGGTCTGAACTTCGGTGCGGAAACCGCATCCTTTCATATACCGATAGGCCTCTTCGCGCGCCAGATTCACCCCGGCCAGCAAGTTCGGCATGCCTATGTTTGCGGCAAGCGCCCGACCCGCGTCGAGCAGCGCGGCAAAATCCTCAGCGGCCTGCGGTCCCGGCCGCACCGCGCCAAATTTTATATAGCAATAGCCGGCGCCGGCTTCGCTCCCTGGTCCGTAATGGCAGACCGCAAAGCCGGCGAGTTGGTTCGCATCGTTCTCCAGCAACACGATATCACCGAGGCCGCGCGCGACGACAGTGCGGATTTCGGCGGTGAGATCGAGCCCGGGATAAAGAGCGTCGCTGATCTCGCGACAAAACCCCTCGGCCGCTTCTCGGTCGCTTTGCGGCAATTCCGAATAGCGGGACCAGTGGTCGGCATCAGCGGCGGGTTTGGCCGGCGCGCTCATGATCGAGGTCAAGAAACGCGGATAAAAACCGAATTTTCCGTAAAGATGAATGTGCTTGCCGCTGTGCGGAAACGTACACAGCCCGGCATGGCTGACCCCCCACCGGTCGAAGGCTTCACTGACCGCAGCAACGAGCGGCTGGGCGATGCCCTTGTTCCATAGGTCCGGGCGCACCGATAGCGGGCCAAAGAACCCAACGCTGCCCCAGCGCGTGGCGAAATTCGAACCGACCAGTTCACCGTCCAGTTCGGCGGTAAAGCTGACGACATGCTTGGCGCCGAACCTGCTGTACACATAATCGAGATCGGGCCAGAAATCCTCCGGATCGGGAGCGCCGAGAAACGTTCCAAATGCCTTGCACACGATGCGTCGAGCGGCAGGCAGGTCGCTCTCGGTCATTGGCCGGATCACAACGTCCATAACGCCTCCCCTGCTTTTTTTGCTGAATTTCTCTCCCCCTGAGCCGCTAACCGTGAGCTCATTCTTTTACTCGCCGGACGGGTCAGGCAAGCTTGGTTCACCGCGCCTTTAGACTGCCTGCGCGCAGGATTTCCGCGCGGCCATGACCGCGAGAGGTGAATTGCGTCCGCCCATATAAGGGGCACCTTGATCAGCCGCGCCGTTGCGCTGTCGGCGGCAGCTTTCGCGGCCGCCGCGTCAGGCGGCTTCTTCCTCGCCTTCGCCTGGTTTTGGGCCGGAATCCTGGCCCTTCGCAGCCGGATCGCGATCGACCAGTTCAATAACCGCCATCGGCGCGTTATCGCCATAGCGAAAGCCCGCCTTGATGATGCGGGTATAGCCGCCGGCGCGATTGGCATAGCGCTCGGCCAAGGTGGTCATCAGCTTGTTGGCGAGCGGCGCATTCTGCAGCTTTGCGATTGCCCGGCGCCGGTTGGCAAGCCCGCCATGCTTGCCGAGCGTGATCAGCTTTTCGACGATCGGCCGCAGATCCTTGGCCTTGGGCAGGGTCGTCGTGATCTGCTCGTGCTTGATCAAAGCGGCGGCGAGGTTTTCGAACATCGCCTGGCGATGCTCCGAACGACGGCTGAAACCGCGTCCTCTGAGGCGATGGCGCATATCGGATCCTCAATAGGGCTCGTCTAATCGCTTGGCCAGTTCCTCGATGTTTTCGGGCGGCCAGTTTGGGATTTCCATGCCGAGATGAAGCCCCATCTGGGCCAGCACTTCCTTGATCTCGTTCAAGGATTTGCGCCCGAAATTCGGCGTTCGCAGCATCTCGGCCTCCGATTTCTGGACCAGATCGCCGATGTAAACAATATTGTCGTTTTTAAGGCAGTTTGCCGAGCGCACCGACAATTCGAGTTCGTCGACCTTGCGCAGCAGGTTCTTGTTGAAGGGTAGCTCGCTCGGTCGCGTTTCGTCGGATGGGTGGCGGGGCTCCTCAAAGTTGATGAACAACTGAAGCTGGTCCTGCAGGATGCGCGCTGCCAGCGCCACCGCATCCTCAGGTGTCACCGCGCCATTGGTCTCAACCCGCATCGCCAGCCGGTCATAATCGGTGACTTGGCCGACGCGAGTATTCTCGACCCGGTACGACACCTTGCGCACTGGGCTGAACAGCGCATCGACCGGGATCAAACCGATCGGCGCATCCTCGGCGCGCGTCTGGGTGCCCGGCAAATAGCCCTTGCCGTTTTCGACGGTCAACTCCATCGCGATCCGCGCACCGGCATCGAGCGTACAGATCACCAGTTCCGGGTTCATGATGTCGATGTCGTGGCCGGTCTCGATGGCGCCGGCACGAACCTCCCCCGGCCCGTTCGCGCGCAACCGCATGCGCTTCGGCCCCTCACCATACATCCGCAGATCAATGCTCTTGACGTTGAGGACGATATCGGTCACGTCCTCAAGCACGCCTGGGATCGATGAGAACTCGTGCAATACCCCTTCGATCTGGATCGACGTAACCGCTGCACCCTGCAGCGAAGACAGCAAAACCCGGCGCAACGCGTTGCCCAGGGTCAGGCCAAAGCCTCGTTCGAGCGGTTCGGCCACAACCGTTGCCACCCGTTTCGGATCATCGCCCGGCTCGACCGCAAGCTGTTTTGGCTTGATCAGGGTCTGCCAATTTCGTTGGATTACCAATTGAACCTCGATCGGCTAGCAGCCTCGCCCGCTAGCAAGCGTGCGGGCGGCAATCAACAGATTTTTTCTGGGGAGCTTCCTTTTTCTGGGGAGCTTCCGGCGCGGCCGTGGCCGGATGCGCCTGTCAGACGCGACGCCGCTTCGGTGGCCGGCAGCCATTGTGCGGGATCGGGGTCACATCTCGGATCGAGGTGACCGCAAATCCAACCGACTGCAATGCGCGCAACGCCGATTCGCGCCCCGAGCCCGGCCCCTTCACCTCGATATCGAGGGTGCGCATGCCGTGCTCCATGGCTTTGCGCCCAGCATCTTCGGCCGCGACCTGCGCGGCGTAAGGAGTCGATTTGCGCGACCCCTTGAAACCCTGACTGCCCGAGGACGACCAAGCGATCGTGTTCCCCTGCGCGTCAGTGATCGTTATCATCGTATTGTTGAACGTCGCATTTACATGCGCCGTACCGGATGTGATGTTCTTGCGTTCGCGGCGCCGCAAACGCGGCGCCGGCGCCCCGGATCTGGCCATCGATTTAGTCCCGTTATTGTCGGATCGGCGGCGCTATTTCTTTTTCCCGGCGATCGGGCGGGCTGGCCCCTTGCGCGTGCGCGCATTGGTGTGCGTTCGCTGACCGCGAACCGGCAGGCCTTTGCGATGCCGCAATCCCCGATAGCAGCCGAGATCCATTAATCTCTTGATATTCATCGCTACCAGCCGGCGCAGATCGCCCTCGACCGTGTATTCGCGGTCGATTAGTTCGCGCACGCGCAACACCTCATCATCGGTCAGTTCGTGCACGCGCCGTTCCGGCGGAAGCCCGATCCTCGTACAAATCTGCATCGCCGTGGTGCGGCCGATGCCGTGGATGTAAGTCAGTCCGATTGGCACCCGCTTTTGATTCGGGATATTGACGCCAGCGATGCGCGCCACCTGCGCTTCTCCTCAAAAAAGCCAAAATAAGGGTGAGTCCCGCCCTTCGCAAGGGCAGCCACTATAATGAATATTGCATGCACGTCAACCGGCCGCGCATCTTACGCGGCGGAGGCAAACCTAAGCGGGCGACACCGGTCCGAGGATCATCTCGATTTGCTGCGTCACCTCATCGATGCCGGCCATTCCATCCACGACGCGAAGAATACCGCGTTCCCGGTAAGAGGGGAGAATCGGTTCGGTTTGACGGCGATAAACTTGGAACCGAGCGGCAACGGCTTCGGGCCGGTCGTCGAGGCGATGGATAAACTCACGGCTGCCGCAAACATCGCAGACGCCTTCAAACCGAGGGCGGTTATACCGCTCGTGATAGCTGGCGCCGCATCGGGCGCAGGTGAAACGGCCGCTGAGCCGATCGATTAAGGCCGCATCATCGACCTCGATTAGGATCACGTGGTTGAGGCCGAGGTGACGCTGCGCCAGCATCGCATCCAGGGCCTCGGCCTGCGGCACGGTGCGTGGGAAGCCGTCAAGGATAAAGCCGCCGCGGCAATCGGGCTCGCCGATGCGGGCGGCGAGCATCTCGATCGTGATGTCGTCGGGAACCAGCTGCCCCGAATCCATAATCGACTTGACACGGAGACCGAGCTCGCTGCCGGAGGCGGTCACGGCGCGAAACATGTCGCCGGTGGCGAGATGGCGGATTCCGTAACGTTCTTCCAACCGCTTGGCTTGTGTTCCCTTTCCCGAACCGGGCGGCCCGAGCAGGATGACGTTCATCCGCGTCGACCCCTGAGTTTGGCCTTTTTAATCAAGCCTTCATATTGGTGCGCCAGCAAATGCGAGTGGATTTGTGCGACCGTGTCCATCGTTACGCTGACGACGATCAACAGGCTGGTCCCGCCGAAATAAAACGGGACCGAGTATTGCGAAATCAGGAACTCGGGCAAGATGCACACGGCCGCCAGATAAGCCGCCCCGACGACAGTCAGCCGGGTCAGCACATAATCGAGATAATCCGCCGTGTTCTTGCCAGGCCGGATGCCGGGGATGAACCCGCCATACTTGCGCAGATTGTCTGCTGTCTCGGTTAGGTTGAAAACGATTGCCGTATAGAAAAAGCAAAAGAATACAATCAGCGAGACGTACAGCAACATATAAAGCGGTCGGCCATGCGCCAAATAGGCCGTGATGTTGCTGAACCAGCTCAAATGTGGGTTGTTTGTCTGAAAATTCGCGATCGTCGCGGGCAGCAACAGCAACGATGAAGCGAAAATCGGTGGGATCACACCGGAGGTGTTGATCTTGAGGGGCAGATGCGAAGCGTCACCGCCAAACATCTTGTTGCCGACTTGACGCTTTGGATATTGCACCAGAATGCGGCGCTGCGCGCGTTCCATATAGACGATGAACGCCACGACTAAGACCGAAACGGCGATAAGGCCGATGATCAAGGGGGCCGAAATCGCCCCGGTGCGGCCGAGTTCCAACGTCGAGGCAAGTGCATGCGGCAGGTTTGCGACAATGCCGGCCATAATGATCAGCGAGATTCCGTTGCCGATGCCGCGGGCGGTAATCTGCTCGCCGAGCCACATCAGAAACACAGTGCCCGCGGTCAGGGTCACCATCGTGACCAGGCAGAACCCCAGCCCAGGGTTCAAGACCGCGGTTTCGGCCCCGGCGCGCATTCCTTCGATGCCGACAGCGATGCCATAGGCCTGCACCGCGGCCAATAGCACCGTCCCGTAGCGCGTGTATTGGTTCAGTTTTTTGCGCCCGCTCTCACCCTCTTTCTTCAGTGCTTCAAGCGTCGGGGAAACCGCCGTCAGCAGCTGAATGATAATCGACGCCGAAATGTACGGCATGATGTTCAAGGCAAAAATCGTCATGCGCCCGAGCGCACCGCCCGAGAACATGTCGAACATACCAAGAATACCACCGGCGTTGCGGGCAAAAATGTCGTGCAGAACTGCCGGATCGATGCCCGGGATCGGGATGTAGGTGCCGAGCCGGTAGATCACCAACGCCCCAAGTGTGAACCAAATGCGGTTCTTCAGCTCGGTCGCCTTTGAGAACGCCGAGAAATTGATACTGGCAGCGAGTTGTTCGGCGGCTGACGCCATCTAATTCGTCCTCATCTTAAACCCGACCCGCAGCGTCTCTCCGGTTAACCAGGGCCTGTCCCATTGCAGCCGACGATAAGGCCGGAGGCCGCCCTCAGGCCGAACCGGCAGGCGTTGTCTGCTCTTCTGGGCGGCGACCGCGGCCGGTGCTGAACACCACCTTGCCACCGGCGCCCTCGACCGCAGCAATCGCTGCCTTGGAGGCGCCGGCCACCTCTACTGTCACCGCGCTGCGCAACTCGCCCTTTGCCAGCAGACGCACGCCGTCACCCGGTCGGCGTAGGATCCCCGAGGCTACCAACGTCGCGCTGTCGAGTAACTCCTCGACTTTCAATTTACCCTCGTCGATTGCCTTCTGCAGCCGTCCGAGATTGACAACCTTGAAATCGGGGCGAAACATTCGGTTGTCAAAGCCTCGTTTCGGGAGGCGGCGGTGCAACGGGGTTTGGCCGCCCTCAAAACCGTTCAGCGCCACCCCGGTACGCGCGGTTTGACCCTTGCCGCCACGTCCCGATGTCTTCCCCTTGCCCGAGCCGATACCGCGCCCGACGCGCTTGGCGCGATAATGCGCGCCCCGATTATCTCGAATCTCGTTGAGCTTCACAGTGTCGTCCTTTCCCAGGCGCCGCCATCAGCACTCCAGCGCACTGCCGTCGGTATCTGCAAGCGGGCAGACCAGCAAAAACCGACCGGCCGCCGAGCAATCAGCTCTCGTCGATCACCATTACAAGATGACGCACCTTTCGGATCATGCCACGCACTGCGGGTGTGTCTTCGAGAACGCGACGGCGGTGCAGCTTGTTCAGCCCGAGCCCCTTGAGGGTTTCTTCCTGATCGCGCCGCCGGCCGATCGGGCTGCCGATCTGCTCGATCGTGACAGACCTCTTTTCGTCCGTCACGCCTGCTCCCGCGGCGCTTCGGCATCACGGCGACCGAAAATCTCGGCGACCTTCTTGCCCCGCCTGCCCGCGACCGCACGCGGGCTCGTCGCATGGCCGAGGGCGGCAAATGTCGCTTTAATCATATTATGCGGGTTGGCGCTTCCCACGGACTTCGCGACGACATCGTGAATCCCGAGCGCCTCGAAAATCGCCCGCATCGGACCGCCGGCGATGATTCCGGTGCCGGGTTTGGCAGCGCGCACGATGACTCGTCCGGCGCCGTAGCTGCTCGTGATATCGTGGTGCAACGTGCGGCCTTCACGCAACGGTACGCGGATCATGTTGCGCCGCGCCTGATCGGTCGCTTTGCGAATCGCTTCCGGCACTTCGCGCGCCTTGCCGGCACCGTAACCAACGCGCCCCTTGCGATCACCGACCACAACAAGTGCCGCAAAGCCAAAGCGCCGGCCGCCTTTGACGACCTTGGCGACACGATTGATGTTGACGAGCTTTTCGGCGAACTCGCTCTCCTCGCGATCACCGCGCGATTGGCGCTCGCCGTCGCCGCGCCCCCGGCGCTCCCCTTGAGTGCGTGCTGTACGCGCCATGTTTGCCCTTTCAGAAATCGAGACCGCCCTCGCGGGCGGCATCAGCCAGGGCTTTGACCCGGCCGTGAAACAAGTACCCTCCACGGTCGAACACGACCTGCGCGACACCTGCGCTCTTTGCCCGTTCGGCAATCAGCTTGCCGACAGCGCCAGCGGCAGTGATATCGGCCCCAGTCCTCAGATTCGCCTTCAAAGCGGTATCGAGGCTCGATGCTGCGACGAGGGTCCGCCCGGCCGCATCGTCGATCACTTGCGCATAGATATGCTTCGACGAGCGAAAAACCGAAAGGCGCGGTCGGCCATTCCCTGCATGATGCAGTTTTCGCCGCACCCGCTGGCGGCGGCGCAGAAACAGATCCGTCGATTTTTGCGTCATGGCGGTTACTTCTTTTTACCTTCTTTCCGACGCACGGTTTCGCGGGTGTATTTTATCCCCTTGCCCTTATAGGGTTCCGGCCGCCGAAACGCCCGGATCTCGGCAGCCACTTGACCGACGCGCTGGCGATCGGCGCCGGTCACCGTAATCACAGTCGGCCGCTCACAGGTGATCTTAACATCGGCGGGGATCGGAAACGCGATATCGTGCGAATAACCAAGCTGCAAGTTCAATACGTCGCCCTGCACCGCGGCTCGATAGCCCACGCCGTTAATTTCGAGCCCGACCGCAAACCCCTTTGAGACCCCAGTTACCATATTGTTGACGAGGGCCCGCGTCGTTCCCCACATCGCCCGCGACTGCTTGGTGTCGTTGGCCGGGGCGATCGTTACCGCGCCGTCGGTAATGGAGGCTGTCACATCATTGGTGACATTAAGGCTCAACGTGCCGAGCCCGCCCTTGGCGGTCAATGTCCGCCCGGATAGCTGCACCTGGACCCCGCTGGGGATCGGTACCGGGTTTTTGCCGATACGCGACATCTCAACACCTCAGAATATGCGGCATAGTACTTCGCCTCCGACCTTTGCTGCACGCGCTTCGTTGTCCGACAGCACGCCGCGCGGTGTCGACAAGATCGTAATACCGAGACCATTATAACTGCGCGGCAGATCGGCGATGCGCGAGTAAATCCGCCGGCCTGGCTTTGACACGCGAGAAATTTCGCGAATCACCGGCTCGCCATCGACGTATTTAAGTTCGATCTTGAGTTCGGCGACTCCCGGCCGGAGGTCTTGCCGACTGAAACCGCGGATATAGCCCTCGCGCTTCAACACTTCGAGCACATTCGCGCGCATCTTCGAAGCCGGCGAGGCGACGACGGCCTGCCGTGCCCGCTGCCCATTGCGAATCCGCGTCAGCATATCGCCCAACGGGTCGCTCATCGACATTGCCGCGATCCCTACTACCAGCTCGACTTCAGCATGCCGGGGATTTGACCCGACGAGGCCAGCTCGCGCAACGCGATGCGCGAAAGCCGGAACTTGCGATAGAAGCCGCGCGGCCGTCCAGTCAATGCGCAGCGATTGCGCACCCGAGTTTGCGAGCCGTTGCGCGGCAGCGTCGCCAGTTTGAGCTGGGCGGCGAACCTCTCCT
>JAFAOB010000117.1 GCA_019238055.1 Alphaproteobacteria bacterium | reverse complement strand
GATCGAGTTCCGGGCTGGTATCAACGTCGGTGACGTGATTGCCGAGGAGCATGACATCTTCGGGGATGGGGTGAATGTGGCCGCCCGATTGGAGGCGCTGGCCAAGCCCGGCGGGATCTGCGTCTCGGGCACCGTCCGCGACCATATCGGCGATCGGCTCCCCTACGCCTTTGAAGACATGGGTGAGCAGAGCGTCAAAAACATCGCGCACCCGGTGCGGGTCTACGCGTCGCACCCCAAGGCTGCGGCCGATCTGCTAGCTCCGCGCACGCTGACTTCGGCGCCGCATCGCCGAAACATCGCCGGCACCGCCATTGGAGCGGCGGTGACGACGTTGCTCGTCATTGCCGCCAGTGCGTGGTGGGTCTGGCCGGCGACGAAGCCTTCTCCGGCGACACCGGTGGCAGCCGCCACATCGATAGCACAACCGCTCGTTGCGCCGCGACTGTCGATCGTTGTGCTGCCGTTTACCAATCTGAGCGATGATCCCAAACAGCAATATTTCGTCGACGGCGTCACCGAAGATTTGACGACCGACCTGTCGCGCATCGAAGACATGCTCGTGATCTCGCGCAATACCGCGGTCACCTACAGGAACAAGCCGGTCGATACGAGGCAGATCGGCCGCGAACTCGGCGTGCGCTATGTGCTGGAGGGAGCCGTCCAGCGGTCGGCCAACCAGGTGCGTGTCACCGCCCAGCTGATTGATGCCGTGACCGACACGCATCTGTGGGCAGAGCGGTTCGACCACAACACAAGCAATCTCTTCGCCCTGCAGGACGAGATCACGAGCCGGATCGCGAATACGCTCGGCGTCGAGCTAATCGCTGCGGAGGCCGCGCGGCCGACCGAGCATCCTCACGCGCTGGACTACATTCTTCGGGGACGTGCCGCATTCTTAAAAGGGCCAACGCGCGAGAACTATGCCGAGGCGATCAGCCTGTTCGAACGCGCGTTGGCGCTCGACCCTCGGTCAGTCGAGGCACAGGCGGGTTTGGCGCTCACGATCGTAAACCGCGTGCTCGAGAGGTGGGGAATGACCGGCTCGGTCGCGGCCGACCTCGCACGCGCGAAAGGGCTGATCGACCAAGCCTTGGCAGCATCGCCCCGCAGCGCGTTCGCACATTTAGTCAAAGGTCAACTGCTGCGTGCGCAGGGCCGAATCGAGGAGGCCCTTCTCGAATACGAGACGGTGATCGCCTCCGATCGCAACTCGGTGGGCGGTCTCATGAATGTCGCCAGGTGCAAGATGTTGACCGGTTCGCTGGACGAGGCAATCCCGCTCATGGAGCAAGCCATCCGCCTCAGTCCCCACAATCCCTACAACGGCCCCTATTTTGCGTCGATTGGTATAGTACGTCTCTTGCAATCGCGCACCGACGAGGCAATCGCCTGGTTCGAGAAGGCGCGCAGCGCCAATCCAGAACTATTAACCGTTCACGCCGACCTCGCCGCCGCCTATGGCCTCAACGGCGAGACCGAGCGCGCCGCCACCGAACTCGCCGAAGCCCGGAGGCTGAGCCGCGACGATCGATATTCGAGCATCGCCCGTTTAAAGGCTGCCGGAAGCTACGGATCTTCCAATGGCTATTGGGGGGTACCCAAGGTCCAGGCGCTATATGAATCCACCTATTTCGCCGGCCTGCGCAAGGCCGGGATGCCGGAAGAGTGAGGGACCTGATCTGGAACTCAACGGAATATTCCGACATGATGGATTGCCGGCTTTAGTCGGTGCTTATCGTTTCCAATATATGATCTTGCGGTCACCAATGCGGCCTGGATAAGTGAAACGCGACCAGGTTATCACCCTGCTGAAGCAACACGAGCCAGAATTTCGCGATGCCGGTGCCGGCGCGCTTTTCCTCTTTGGCTCGGTCGCGCGTGACCAAGCCCACGACGCTTCGGACATCGATGTGTTTTTCGATCTCGCGCGTCCAGGGGCTTCACGCTTTACGATCTGGTGGCGCTGCGGGAGCGCATGCAGGAAATTCTTGGAGCCAAGGTGGATGTGATGACGCGCAACGGCATCCACCCGCGCCGGCGACCGCGGATAGAAGCCGCCGCAATTCGCGTATTCTGATGCCGGGTGCGGCGCCAATCGACAGCTTACTCGATATTCTCGAACTCATCGAGCGGATCGAACGGGCGCAGCCTAGCAACCTGCGCTACCAACCGGTTGCGCACGGTTTCCGAGCGCGCATCCGGAACGACAAGACGCAACTCACGCAAACCCTCTCTTCGGCGCCGGGCACGCATCATCTTCATCCGCTCGGCGGGCTCTACCATTCGATTCTCTACTCGCTACAACATTCTGTGCGGCTATTACGTAACGCGTTACGAACCTGAAGCAATTGCTGTTTATTGGAGCCACCCGAAGGTTGGCAGATACGTTTTCGACGCTTATGTTATAACAAAGTTGTACGCAAGGGGCTATGATGCGGGCGGCGGTGCGCAAATTGGGCAATTCGGCGGGAGTGATAATTCCGAAATCGCTGCTTCGTGATCTAGGAATCGCCGAAGGCGATCCGGTCGAGATGATGCTGGAAGGGGGGCGGATCGTTCTTGTGCCGATAAAGCCGCGCGTGCGGGCTGGGTGGGCTGAAGCCTCGCGGAGCATCGCGGAAGCGCACGAGGACGCGCTCGTCTGGCCCGAATTCGGTAATGCCGAAGACGAAACCCTGATCTGGTGAGGCGATCCGGCGCGCGGTCAAGCGAGACTGCGGCGTCGCGCATCGCCGCTATCCGTCGCGGCGAAATTTGGCTCGCGGCGCTCGACCCGACAATGGGCGCGGAAATTCAAAAGACCCGGCCCTGCGTCGTCGTCTCTCCGCCGGAGATGAATGATTTTCTGCGCACCGTCACAGTTGTGCCGATGACCACCGGCAGCCATCCCGCACCTTATCGGATACCGCTCCGGTTCGGTGGGAAAGACGGGCTCATCCTGCTGGATCAGATGCGGACGCTCGACAAGCAAAGGCTTGTGCGACGCCTCGGCGTCGTAACGGGCGGGACATTTCGCCAAACGCTCGCGGCTTTGCGCGAGATGTTCGAGGAATAACCGGCCTCCAAGCTATTGCGAGGCCAGGCTGCCGGAACCGCGAGATATTACTCACGCTCCAACGGCGCGCCGTGAGCGAGCTCGGCATAGAAGTGAAACGAATCCTTTGGCCGGCGCTCTTGGGTCTCGAAATCGACATGGACGAGGCCAAAACGCTTGCTGTAGCCCAGCGCCCATTCGAAATTGTCGAGCAGCGACCAGACAAAATAGCCGCGCACCGGAACGCCCGCCTCGATCGCGTCCTGCACCGCGCCGAGATAGGAGCGCAGATAGCTGATCCGCGCTTCATCGCGGATGCGTCCATCGGGATCGACCCGGTCGGGAAACGCCGCGCCGTTTTCAAGGATGTAGATCGGCAGATCGCCGGCGTAGCGCTCCTTTGCCGCGATCATCGCAGCGCGGAACGCATCGGGCGCGATTTCCCAGCCCATGTCGGTGACCGGCGCGCCAGGCTCGGATGGCAAGGTTCCAACCGCGAATGGATGGTCGGGGTCGCGGCGCACCCGCGAGCGGGTGTAGTGGTTAAAGGCGAAGTAATCGAGCTTTTGCCGGATCAAATCAATGTCGCCCGGCTCTACCAATGACTCGATCTCGGCAGCGAGGAGCTCGGGATACTGCCCCAGCATTTGCGGGTCCGGAAACGAGCGGTTCCACAACGCATCGAGCAATTCGCACGCAATTTCGTCCTCTTCGCGCTCGCTCGCCGGCTCGTAGGGGTGGAAGTTAAAGATGTTGCCGAGCAATAAGTCGGCACGTTCCGAACGCATCGCCTCGATCCCGAGCCCGTGCGCCAAATTCATCACGTGGATCGCTTTGAGCGCGCTTTGCCGCCCGCGAATGCCGGGCGCATGCCCGCCATCGCCGTAACCTTTGACACAAGCGCAATTGGGCTCGTTGAACGTCGCCCAGTGTTTGACCCGATCGCCGAGCCGGCGCACCGTCAACAGCGCGTAGTCGGCATACCATTTGGCGGTGTCGCGGTTTTGCCAGCCGTCGCGATATTCCAACGCCTGCGGCAGATCCCAGTGGTAGAGGCAGACCCAAGGCTCGATGCCGGCTTCGAGAATACCGTCGATCAGGCGGTCGTAAAATTCGAGGCCCTTGAGGTTCACTTCGCCACGCCCCTCGGGCAGGATCCGCGGCCAGGCGATCGACAGGCGATAGGCGCCGATGCCCAGTTCGCGCATCAATGCGACATCTTCGGGCCAGCGATGATAGTGGTCGCAGGCGATGTCTCCGGTGTCGCCGTTTGCGATGGTGCCGGGCAAATGGCAAAAGGTATCCCAGATCGAGGGACCGCGCCCGTCTTCCCGGACCGCCCCCTCGATCTGGTAGGCTGCCGTCGAAACGCCCCACAAGAAGCCTTCGGGAAAACTCGTCGCCATACAATCGTCTCACTGGTTTGCGCGCGGCGCATGATGCTGGCGTATCGGCCGTAATCAAGCGGCGCCGTACGGAGCACCGGGCCGGTCATCAGCCGTGGATGTGGGTCGGCAGCACTGGGGTACCCTCGATCAGGCGCGCCCCGTCGCCGAGCCGCATGCGGCGCCAGTCTGCGGGATCGCGCATTGCCCGCTCGGGTGGGAGACCCGATAACGACATCCAGCGATCGCGGTCCCAGGAGGTGACCGCAGCCTCGACGCGCACCGGCGTGCCCGCGGTCGGCGAAGTACCGCCGAGCGCGGACCACGGGACCAGCGCCTCGGCGATAATCCGCGGCTGATCGGCGCCGAAATAGACGGCGCGGGCGCCGGCGACCGAGGTGCACCCGTGCGCAATCGCCTGGGGTGCGGCGCCGGCGCACAATTCCGCGACCATCTCAGGCCAATCGTGGATCTTGGTGCGCGGCGGGATGAAAAACAGGGTGAAGCGACGCGGCCCGGAACCGAGGTCGACCCCGAGTTCGACGCGGTACGCGTCGATCAGCGGAAACGCTCCGTGATAGGCCAAGAGATCGATGTCGAAATAATCTTGGCCGATCGTCGCCAATTGCAGCCCGCGCTCGCTCCAGGATAAATATACCTCACCAAATTCGACCGCTCCCGGCGAGGCGGTCAAGCGTGGCAACAGGCTTGCCGGCTTTGGCCAATCCGCGAGCGAACGGAGGCCGAGTTTAATTTCAGCACGCGGGATCACCACGTCGGCGGAGCGCGCCGAGGGGACCGTCGCCTTGGCGTGAATCTCGTAGGCCCGGCGGTTGGCAAGGGCGAGTGCCGAAGTCAACCGTCGATAAGGCTCGTTGTTGATATCGACGAGCCCGAAATCGTAATCCTCGCCGTCGGGGCGCCCGCCTTTGGGATGGTCGTAATATTGAAACCAATGCGCGCCGATGACCTCCGGGATGGCGGCAAAGTTCTCGGTTGCCGCCGCGGCACCGGCTGCGCGCTCGGCCTGGGTTTCGACCGTCATCAGATGGCCGTTGTTGCGGTTGCCGGTGCGGTTTTGTCGGGCCGCAAAAAACCACTCGGAGACCAGCACCGGCTTGCCGCCCGACAATTTGCGCAGGCCGTCGAAAAAATAATCGGCGATCCAACCGTCACTCGCGTCGACATTGTAGTTGGTGGCGATCGCGTCGACATAAGGCGCCATCGCCCGCACCGCTGCAGGGTCATAGTAAATAGGGAGACGGTCGCCAAAATAGAGGGCATTGGGGTCGGCGGCGCGGATCGCCCGCGACGCCAGCGCATAGTAGTGGTGGGCGACGACACCGCACCATTGGCGCACGACTTTGATTCCGGCGCCGCCCGGCCGCATCCGCGTCATCCGGGTCGCTGCCAAGAGCCGCGACCAAGAATCGACGCCCTGCGGCGGCACAAAATCGGCGGTGAAGCGGTGCCAATCATTGGCGTAATGGCGGCGAAGGGTTTCAACCCAGTGCTGCTTGGTCGCCGAACTCGCCGGCTTCATCGAATAAAACCAGAATAGCGCGCCGGCCCACCATCCGACTTCGTTGTCGGAAAAATAACCGATGCGATAGGGACTGTCGCGGTAAGGGGCAACGAGCTTTCGCGCCAATGCCATCATGCGCGCTTCGGTCTCGGGCGCGAACGGATCGAACCAATGAAACTTGGCGTTGCGTCCGAGTTCGAGATTGATGATCGTTGGAAGGCGCAATTCCCGCGGCTCGAGCGACCAGCCGCCGGCACTGTTGAAGCCCCAGCTGGCGAGCCGGCGGTGGGTCTCACCTGCCCAGGCCTCGAGGCTCGGCACAAACGCCGTCCAGCTGTAATAAACTTTCCCATCCTTCTGGCGATATGGATAGCCGCCGTCGAGAACGTTAACACCAAGGCTCAAAAATTGTTGGCCGCAAGGCGTGGCGAGCCATGAAACGCCGCCCGCAGTAACCAGCGACCAGCGCGTTGTCGGGGCTTGCGCGAGGTCGGTGCACGCCACCGCACGCCCCGCCGGTAGAGCCGCCGCAATCGCGATCGCAAAGACCGCTCTACGCACGCGGCAACAAAGTCGCATGCTTCCCCCGGAATGCCGCCGGTCTCGGGCGGCAGGTTCAGGCGCTGGTGCCGCCGACCGTCAGCCCATCCATTCGCAAGGTTGGCTGGCCGACGCCGACCGGCACACCCTGTCCGTCCTTGCCGCAGGTCCCGATCCCGTTATCGAGCGCGAGATCATTGCCGATCATGGTGACCTTGGTCATTGCGTCGGGACCGTTGCCGATCAGCGTAGCACCTTTAACCGCAGGGCCGACCTTACCGTTCTCGATCAGGTAGGCTTCCGATGCCGAGAACACGAACTTGCCGGAGGTGATGTCGACCTGGCCGCCGCCGAAATTTACGGCATAGAGCCCGCGATCAACGGATGCGATAATCTCCTTCGGGTCGCGATTACCGGCGAGCATATAGGTATTCGTCATCCGCGGCATCGGCGCATGGGCAAAACTCTGGCGCCGTCCATTGCCGGTCGGGGCGGCGCCGAGCAGCCGCGCATTCATGCGGTCCTGCATGTATCCTTTGAGAATGCCGTCCTCGATCAGAACGGTGCAGTTGGTCGGGGTCCCCTCGTCGTCGACGGTCAGCGAGCCGCGCCGATCCGGCAATGTGCCGTCATCGACCACGGTCACCCCTTTGCTTGCCACTCGCTGGCCGATCATGCCCGAAAAGGCCGAAGTCTTTTTGCGGTTGAAGTCGCCTTCGAGGCCGTGGCCGACCGCCTCGTGCAGCATGACCCCGGGCCAACCCGGCCCGAGCACGACAATCATCTCGCCCGCTGGCGCCGGCACCGCACCGAGATTGACCAGAGCCTGGCGCAGGGCTTCGTCGACCTCTTTCTTCCAATGCGCCGGGTCGAGATAGCGAGCATACGCCATCCGCCCGCCCGAGCCCGACGAGCCGGTTTCCATGCGGTCGCCTTCGCCGACGACAACTGAAACGCCGAGCCGCACCAGCGGCCGGATATCGGCCACGCGGCGGCCATCGGCGCGGATAATCTGCACCGCTTGCCATACGCCGCTCAACGAGGCCATAACTTGTTTGACCCGTGGGTCGCGGCTGCGCGCATAGGCGTCGATTTCGGCAAGGAGCCGCGTCTTGGCGGCGAGATCGACGAGGCCCAACGGGTTTTGGTCGGTGTAGAGGCTGCGGTTGGTGCCGGGCGGTGGTCCTGCCATGAGCCCGTTATAGCCGCTGGCGACGGCGCACACCGTCGCGGCAGCGCGACGAATCGTCGGTTCTGAAAGATCGGAGGCGTGAGCGTACCCGGCCGCCTCACCGGCGACGGCGCGCAACCCGAAACCCTGCGTCGTATCAAAACTGGCGCTTTTGATGCGTCCGTCATCAAGCGCCAAACTCTCCGATTGGCTATACTCGAGAAACAGCTCGCCGTCATCCATGCCGGCCAGCGCCTCGGCGACGATCGCCTCGACCCGACTCGGCTCCATCCCAGTGCGTTCGAAGAACAATTCGTCGGTGGCGGCGAGATCGGTCATTCGCAAACTCCCTCTGGCACCAGCTCAATATGGTCCTGCTTCGCCGCGAGCAAAAGCCGCGATTGGCGCCCGTACCGACGAACGCAAATCGGCCGGAATCGGATGCGGCGGCTTGACGCAACAGGTTCAGCCGGTTGTCGCCCATATTGGCGATGGTGTAGGTTTGCTGCCGCTTCGCCGAGTCGAGGCGGGGCTCACTCGCCCAAGAGATGTGCGCGGTCGAGTGACACGGGGGCCAGTGACGCTGCTCTCTGCTTCAGTGATTGGGAGAGCTGTGGCAAGGGGTCGACCGATCGGCTGGAAGGGGCGGATCAGAGGCGGCCGGAAGATGATGCGGTTGACAGGATTGCTGACAAAAAAACAGGCGGGGCGGGCTCTGCTGATCGTCGGGTTGGCGGTGTTGCTGAGCGGGGTGATCGTGTCGGTCGCTTGGGCCGAGGCTCCGCGCCCGTGGGAGTTGGGCATGCAGCCGCCGGCGACGCCGGTCAAGGATCGGCTCAACGCGTTCCACAACGAGCTCTTGGTGATCATTTGTTTGATCGCTGGCTTTGTGATGGCGCTGCTGCTCTATGTGATCATCCGCTTCAACCACCGCCGCAACCCGGTACCGTCGCACATCTCGCACAACCCGGTCATCGAGGTCATTTGGACGGTCGTCCCGGTGCTGATCCTGGTTATCATCGCGATCCCGTCCTTTAAGCTGATGTATTATATGGATCGCGTCCCCAACCCGGACATGACGATCAAGGTCACTGGACACCAATGGTACTGGTCATACGAGTATCCTGATCAAAAGAACCTGGCGTTCGACAGCAACATCATCCAGAACGCCAATTTGAAACCAGGACAGTTGCGGCTGCTCGATGTCGACAACCCGCTGGTGGTACCGATCCATACAAGCATACGGGTGCTGGTGACCAGTACCGATGTGATTCACAGCTGGTTTATTCCGCCCTTTGGCGTCCAGGAATATGCGATCATCGGACGGCTCAACGAGAGCTGGTTCAATGTCGATCGGGTGGGCACCTACTACGGCGAGTGCAATCAGATTTGCGGTCTCAACCACGCTTTCATGCCGATAAAGATCATCGCAATATCGAAACCAGATTTCCAGAAATGGCTTGCCAGCGCCCAGAAGAAGTTCGCGCAAACCGACACCCACGGCGCTGCGTTGCGCGTCGCTGCCCTGTCGGCGCCGGCCGGCAACTGAGAGCAAGAGGATTCTGATGACTTACGAGCGGGAAGCGCACGCCGGAGAGATCCACGGCTACGGTGCTGATGGCCACGCTGCCCACCACCCGGGCTTTGTCACGCGCTGGCTGTTCTCGACCAATCACAAGGACATCGGCACCCTTTATCTGATTTTTGCCGTCTGCGCCGGGGTGATCGGCGGCGCGTTTTCGGTCGCGATGCGCATCCAGCTGATGCATCCCGACAATCACTTCATCACCGACCACCAGATTTACAACGTGCTGATCACAGCCCATGGCCTGATCATGATCTTCTTTACGGTCATGCCGGCAATGATCGGTGGTTTTGGCAATTGGTTCGTGCCGCTGATGATCGGATCGCCCGACATGGCGTTCCCACGGATGAACAATATCAGCTTTTGGCTGCTGGTCCCGGCATTCGCACTGCTATTGGGCTCGGCGTTTGTCGGCGAAGGGCCAGGGGTGGGCTGGACCCTTTATCCGCCGTTGTCGGGACCGGTCGGAATGCCGGGCCCGGCTGTCGACATGACGATCTTCTCGATACACCTGGCCGGCGCCTCCTCGATCATGGGTGCCATCAACTTCATTACGACAATCTTCAACATGCGTGCACCGGGGATGACGCTGCACAAGATGCCGCTCTTTGTGTGGTCGATCCTGGTGACCGCTTTCCTGCTGTTATTGTCGCTGCCGGTACTGGCCGGTGCGATCACGATGCTGCTGACCGACCGCAATTTCGGCACGTCATTTTTCAATCCGGCCGGCGGTGGCGACCCGGTGTTATTCCTTAATCTGTTCTGGTTCTTCGGGCACCCCGAGGTCTACATCCTGATTCTGCCAGGCTTTGGCATGATCTCGCAGGTCGTGTCGACCTTTTCGAAAAAGCCGATCTTTGGCTATCTCGGCATGGTCTATGCCATGGTCGCGATCGGCGTGATCGGGTTTGTGGTGTGGGCGCACCACATGTTTACGACTGGGATCTCGATCGACACGCGCGCTTATTTCACCGCTGCGACGATGGTCATCGCCGTGCCAACCGGGGTCAAGATCTTCTCATGGATCGCGACGACCTGGGGCGGCTCGATCGAGTTCAAGACACCGATGCTGTTCGCGATGGGCTTTATTTTCCTGTTTACGATCGGCGGTGTCACCGGCGTCGTGTTGGCCAATGCCGGTGTCGATTTCGCGCTTCACAACACCTATTACGTCGTCGCCCATTTTCACTATGTGCTGTCGCTCGGTGCGGTGTTCTCGATCTTTGCCGGTTTCTACTATTGGATCGGCAAGATGTCCGGGCGGCAGTACAACGAAACCTTGGGAAAGATCCATTTCTGGACGACGTTTATTGGCGTCAACCTGACGTTCTTCCCGATGCACTTCCTCGGGCTCGCTGGGATGCCGCGGCGCATCGCTGATTATCCCGACGCGTTTGCCGGCTGGAATTTTATTGCCTCGATCGGAGCCTACATTTCCTATGCTGCGACCTTGCTGTTCGTCTTTATCGTGCTGCAGACGCTGATCGCCGGCAAACGTGTCGGCGCCAATTATTGGGGCGAGGGGGCGACGACCCTCGAATGGAAATTGCCGTCGCCGCCGCCGTTCCACAGTTACGACGAACTGCCGGTTATCGCCTGAGCGGGCGCGCTTCGCCCTGGAGACCATGGTTTCGTGTCCGATTTGTCCCAATCCCCGCCGTCGGTCCTGTTTCCGCCGGCGGGTGTATCGACCGCGCAGGTTCGCGACTTTGTCGAAATCCTAAAGCCCCGGGTCATGTCGCTGGTGGTGTTCACCGGCTTTGTCGGGCTCGTGGTCGCTCCGGGACATCTGCATCCGGTGCTCGCCGCGGTTGCAGTGCTATGCATCGCGGTTGGCGCCGGGGCGGCGGGTGCCATCAACATGTGGTATGACCGCGACATCGACGCGATGATGCGCCGTACCGCCGCGCGCCCACTGCCGACTGGCCGAATGATGCCGGGCGAAGCGCTCGGCTTTGGCGTCGTGCTCGCGGTCGGCTCGGTCCTGGTCATGGTGCTGGCAGTCAATTGGGTGGCGGCGACGCTCCTGATACTGACCATCGCCTTTTATGTCTTTGTTTATACGATCTGGCTCAAGCGCCGGACTCCGCAGAACATCGTGATTGGCGGCGCCGCCGGCGCCTTCCCACCGCTGATCGGCTGGGCCGCGGTGACCGGCAACATCGGCTGGGGCGCGCTCGCGCTGTTCGCGATCATCTTCTTCTGGACGCCGCCGCATTTCTGGGCTCTCGCGCTCTACCGCGCCGGCGATTATGCGGAGGCTGGAGTGCCGATGCTGCCGGTCGTTGCTGGACCTCGTGAAACCAAGCGCCAGATGCTGCTCTACACCCTGGTTCTGTGGCCGGTAAGCATAGCGCCCACTTTACTGGGAGTCGCGGGTGCGACTTATGGCGTGGGTGCGTTCGCGCTCAGCGTGCTGTTCACGGTCGGCGCGGTTCGGGTATGGCGTGATCACGGCGACCGCGCTGCGCGTCAGATGTTCGGGTACTCTCTGCTGTATTTGGCTCTGATTTTCAGCCTGCTGCTGGTCGACCATGCCGGCGCCGGCTTGGCTCGGGAGGGATGGCTGTGAGCGCGATCGTCGATCCTCGGAAGGACGAGCGGGCACGATTGATGCGCGCGCGCAACCGGGCGCTCGTTGCGGTGCTGGTAGGGTTGGTCGCGCTGTTTTATGCCATTACGATTGTCAAGATCGGGGGCTAGCCGTGGCGGCGGGCGATGGTGTGGCTGGGCGACGCCAAGGGGCTACCGTCATCATACTTGTCGCGGTGCTTGCAGGCATGACGGGGCTGACCTTTGCCTCGGTCCCACTTTATCGGGTCTTCTGCGGTGCCACCGGGTTTGGCGGTACGACTCAACGGGCCAATACCGCTCCCAATACGGTGTCGAATGCGGTGATCAGAGTCAGTTTCGACGCTCAGACCGCCCCCGGCCTCGACTGGGAG
>JAFAOB010000116.1 GCA_019238055.1 Alphaproteobacteria bacterium | reverse complement strand
TGGGCAGGGGAGCGCCGAGGCGGAACTCTTCGCGCGCGAGGGTGCGGCACTGGTCTTGACCGATATCGATACTGCCGCCGGCGAGGCGCTGGCGCGGCGGATCGAAGGACAGAGTGGAGCGGCGCTGTTTATGCGACAGGATGTGGCCGACGAGGCCTCATGGCGGCAGGTGGTTGCCGCTGCACTGGCTCGCTTTGGCAAGCTCCATATCCTTGTCAACAACGCCGGCACAATTGCGCGCCAGGGCATCGTCGATACAACCGTCGAGGCATGGAACCGGACGATGGCGGTCAATTTGACGGGTGCGATGCTCGGCATGAAGCACTGCGCGCCGGCTATTCGCGATGTTGGTGGGGGCGCCATTGTCAACATCTCGTCGACCGCCGGGCTGACCGCGCATGACGACGCCGCCTATACGGCGAGCAAATGGGGGCTGCGCGGCTTGACCAAGACCGCGGTATTGCAGTTCGCGCCGTGGAACATCCGGGTCAATTCGATCCATCCGGGTCAGATCGCCGATACCGGCTTTTTCCAGAGTGCCGGCGAGGCGTTTGCCCATGCGGCGCGAGCGGCGATCCCGATGCACCGCCAAGGGACACCGCAGGAATGCGCCGAGCTGGTGTTGTTCCTGGTCTCCGACGAATCGCGCTTTATCAGCGGTGCCGAAATTGCGATCGATGGCGGCTATATCGCCGCCGGTCTTGCTCATCTGCGCAATCGCCTTCGCACCGATTACGAAGCCGGCCGCAACTGACCCGCGGCAGGGGCTGCCCCGCACGCACATTTGGTGCTCAATTAGAAGCGGACATGAGCTCGCCGATTCGATGGCATTTAAAAAATTTCATCTCCCCTTGGTCGGACCGGTCGGTACGGTCCTAACCGGGCCGTTTAGGGCCGACCAGCACGACCCGCGGGGGCCGTCATGCAGGATCGACTGGGGAGGCCAGAGCGATGAGGAAATACCTTTCGCAACGCTCGCGTTGTCGACCGATCTGCCTCGTCGTTCTGATTGCGGTCGCCGCGGCATCATTCGCCTCCGCCGCTTCCGCCCAGCAGCCGGACCAAGTGACGCTCCCGCAGGTAACCGTGACCGCTCCGCCCTTTGTGCCGCTTTATATGCGCCCCGGTAATGGGGTGAAGGCGTTCGAGAGGAACCCCTATTTCGGGAACAACCGGGTCGAGGAGGACAACTTTGCGCCGGTGCCGTGCAGCGGCTTCCGGATCGATCCCGCTTCGGCCGGCGCTTCCGATCGCACCTGTCTTCAGGGCTATCGGTTGGTACCAGCATCCGTCCACGTCTCCAACGGGCGGGGCGACACAAGCATGACACACTGCGAGATCGATCACGACGGGACGATCTATAATGTCGGCGATCTCTCGGTCGAAGCGGATGTTCTTGTTTTCGATCCATACAAATTGACGGGTGCCGGGTTTGCGGACCGGGATTGCTATGTTGCCGGCTATACCGGCTATGATCAGGACGATTTTCAGGACATGAACCGGGTAACGCGACGCGGCACCGACTGGCACGACCTTCGCGGCGAGGCCTGCACATGGTCTGACGGGCGCGCCGCCTGCGAGACGAAATCGATCGAATTTTCCGATGGGCCGCACCAATGCGTCGCCATTCGCCAACCGTGCCCACGCTGGCACGGGGGCTTTGTGTGGATGCTGACCGCAAGCATCTGCCACACCGACTTGGCAAGCGTGCAGCCTGGCGATGTCGCCTGCGCCCTCGGCGCCGTGCAAATCCGGCAATATGACCCGCTCGGCAACGTCGCGCGACCGCCACAATAGCCGGCAGCCCGCCGCCGGTCCCGCCAATCTGCGCAACCGCCTGCGCCGATTACGATGCCCGCCGCAACTGACCCTCGGCGAGGCAGCCCTCGCGTTTAGGACTCCTCGCTCCGCACGCTAAGCCATCGCGTCTCCGGCCTCGCTGCGAGACAGTCTTTCGCCGCGAATGGAAAGCGTCAGCACGGAGATCTAACGATTAGGCAATCCTGTCGCGATAGGTTGTACTTGGGTATTGCACTGGTCGATTTGGCGGGCCGTTGCTAACATTGACACAGGCACAGTAGGCGGCCACGGACAGCGAGTATGTCGGAAGCAGCATCGGCAGCGATCGAACGTTTACGCGCAAAGCTCATCGACCTTAGCGCCAGCAATCGCCTTCTAAATTTCCGCCATGGGACAGGAGTATCGGGCTCACAGTCGGTATTGCGGTTCGTTGGTAAACCTCCAAACCAACTATTTGCTCGCTTGCAGGATCAAAAAAGCCTGACTGTCCAGCCCGTGCCATCGCCGTCCGAGCGAGAACTTCGCGATTTTTACCACGAGCCTGGTATTGTCCCAGGTCTCGAAAGTGATAACACACGCAGTCTCGCAAGGCCCGATGCAGCGCGATGGGCTAAATACCTAGGCTGGGATGTGGAATATGAATTACCGACTGAAGGAGATGAACCCGACAGCGAAGATCATAGAAATAACGGTAGGGTCCGCAGCCTGCTTTTCCCTGACCAACTTGAGTCGCGGCTTCGCCGATTGCGGTCGAATGCTCGCCTGGCTATCCAGGAATCCGGCTCAAACATGCTGTTTCTTGTGTTCGGATTTCTCGAATGGATCGAGAAATCCGCCGCGAAGCCGGGCGAGGCCCGTCGATCCTATCAGGCCCCGCTCCTCCTTTTACCTGCCACTATCGAAACGACAACGACTGCCCGCGGCATTCGCAATTTCACGATTTCGTGGACGGGTGAAGACTTCCAGCCCAATCTTTCTTTGAAAAGAAAGCTCGCAATCGATTTTGGAATAGAGCTGCCGGAGTTCATTGAAGATGACACTCCCGATAGTTTCTTCGACCGCACGCGTCATGCAATCGCAGCACAAAGCTCGTGGAAAGTCCGTCGATTCGCAACGCTTACATTATTTACAAATCTTGGCAAGCTATTGCTTTACCTTGATCATGATCCGGACAAGTGGCCTGAGAGTGCTAAACCAGCCGATCATCTCATCGTCCGATCACTGCTAGGAGACGCGCCGCAGCGGAGTCCTACATCAGCTGTGGCTATCGATGACCGGGCGGTAGCGAGAATTATCGATCTTGATTTGCCTCTCGTCGATCGAGCGGACGAGACGCAGGGACGGGCGCTGTTAAAAGCTCTCGGCGGCGCTAACCTTGTAATACAGGGGCCGCCTGGTACAGGAAAATCGCAGACCATTACGAACCTCATCGCAGCAGCTTTAGATCGCGGTAATACGATCCTTTTCGTCGCTGAAAAACTCGCCGCGTTAGAGGTTGTAAAACGGCGATTGCGCGAAGTCGGTCTTGGCGATTTCTGCCTGGAGCTCCATAGCCATAAAACCCGCAAAAAGACCTTTTTCGAAGATCTCGCCGCGCGCCTGTCAAAATCCATTCCGGTATCTCAGACAGATTTAGAAAAAGCTCTGGCTGTTCTCGCGGGCCGCCGGGCCGAC
>JAFAOB010000111.1 GCA_019238055.1 Alphaproteobacteria bacterium | reverse complement strand
GAAGCCGGGATCAAGGTATCAGACGAGGAACTCGCCGAACTGGCCATCAAACGCGACGAGTTTCACGGCGAGTGGAACTACCGATTGCGGCCACGCGAGCCATCGGCCATTATGTGAAGTGTTCAAGTTATTTTTGCTAGAATCCTTTGTGATATTCGGCCTCGCCCTGAGGTCTGAGGGGACAGATTCGATGATCAGAACCCGCTTGCTGCATTGGATGGGCCTCAGCCTCATGATTATGGGGCTGGTTGGCGCTCCGGTTTTGGCCGAGACCGCTCCGCCGTTGAGTGCCTACAATGCCGATATAAAGCAAAGCTCGATTTCGGGCATTTCGTCCGGCGCCTTTATGGCGGTGCAGTTTGGCGTTGCGTGGTCATCGGTTATCGAGGGGGTCGGGGTCATCGCCGGCGGCCCTTATTACTGTGCGCAAGGCACAGCAACCGCTGGTCTGCTGGGCAATGCAGGACCGATTTTGACCGCAACCGGGCCCTGCATGCAGGGCCCGCCGCCACCTCTCGACCCGCTGATCGTGCAAACCGATGAGTGGGCGCGCCACGGCGACATCGATGACCCGCGAAACATCGCGCACCAGCGCATCTATCTCTTCGCCGGCTATAATGACACGGTCGTCAACCCGTCGGTCGGCGATGCCGCATATCGCTTCTACTTGCATTATCTGGGAGGTCGTGACCCCGGCAATCTGTTTTTCCAAACCGCGATCGGCGCCGGCCATTCCCAAGTTACAGTGAATTACGGTGAACCATGCAATGCCAACGAAGGCTATTACATCGACCACTGCAACTATGACCAGGCCGGGATTATTCTCGAGCACATCTACGGTAAGCTGAACGCGAAGAGGCAAGGCGCGTTTTCCGGCAAGCTGCTTTCATTCGATCAGCGGGAGTTCACGTCTCCTGCGTCGCCGGCATCATACAGCATGGCCGAGACCGGTTACGTCTACGTGCCGGCGGATTGCGCCGCCCTGCTACCCTGCCGCGTGCATGTTGCCCTGCACGGCTGCAAGCAGAATTTCGAAACGATCGGCGATCGCTATATCCGTCATGCCGGCTACAACGAATGGGCCGACATCAATCGCCTGATCATTCTTTACCCGCAGACGATCGCGGGCAATCCGGCCGAATTCGAGCCGCTTAACCCGTTTGGCTGTTGGGATTGGTGGGGCTATACGAATTTCAATTACGCCGTTAAGGCCGGCCGGCAAATCTCGACGATCAAAGCGATGCTCGACCGGTTGACCAGCCGATACGTGCCAAACCAGGCGGCGCAGGCAATGGCAGCGGGTATCGTCATCAATGATGTCTCGGATACCGGCGCGGCATTGGCCTGGAGCCCGCTGGCCGACGCTCGCGGCTATGCGGTCTCGCGCGCCAGCGCTGGGGACAGCGAGTTCAAAGAGCTTGGGTCAGTCGTTAATCCAAGCTTTGGCGATATGGGCCTGCACGCTGCAACATCATACAATTATAAGGTGAGCATCATGCCAAACGGCAACGGAGTGGTCCCGAGCTCGCTCTCCGTCACGGCGACGACTCTTCCCGTGCCGCCGCGATGTGACAACCGGGGTAGCTGCCTGGTCCACTGACAGTGTGCTTTAGACTTTGCTGGCGAGCTGTTCGAGCAGAGCCGCCGCGGCGCCGGCCTCGGCGGTGCGCTTGGCCGATGCGGTGGCAGTTGCCGTTTCGCTGCCTGCAATGCTCGCGGCAACGGTAAAGAGCGGTGCGTGATCGGGGCCGGCGATCGCCACGAGTTCATAGCGCGGCAAACCCAATCCGCGCGCTTGCGCCCATTCCTGCAGGGCTGTCTTGGGATCGCGCGGCGGCCCCTTCATCCCGGCAACCAATGGTTCCCAGAAACGGTGAACAAAACAGGATGCCGTGGCAAAGCCGCCATCGAGATAGATTGCAGCAATCAGCGCCTCGCAAGCATCGGCGAGGATCGCAGGATTGGCCGCAGCACCCGAGGCCCGCTCGGCGCGCGAGAAGATCAAATGATCTCCGAGCCCAATTGCTGCGGCCATCCGCGCCAAGGCTTCGCGGCGCACGAGATGGGTGAGCCGCCGGGTCAGCATTCCTTCGGGTTCATCCGGAAAGCGCCGCCATAACATCTCAGCGACAACCAAACCGAGCACCCGATCGCCAAGAAATTCGAGGCGTTCATAACCGTGCTGAATGGTTTTGGCACGACGCCCGCGAGTCCGCTCGGGGGTGAGCGCGCTCGGATGGGTGAGCGCCTCGGTCAACAACGCCGATGACGTAAATTGATGGCCGATGATGCGCTGCAGATCCGGTGTCGGCGCGTCCGCGGACGCGAGATCGGCAGGATCACCGGACGCGACCTCGGCCGACACCGTTAACTGATCCCCTTGAACAATCGGTCGTAGCGGATCGCGAACGGCCATTTCCAGAACTCCCAAAGCCGAGCCGACCCGTCGGTCGAGAAAAAGACGAATTGCGCCTTGCCGATCAGGTTCTCGGCCGGCACATAGCCAACCGCAGACAATACGCGGCTGTCCTGGGAATTGTCACGGTTATCTCCCATCATGAAATAATCGCCCGGCGGCACGTGGTAGACCTGGGTGTTGTCGAGTGGTCCATCGTCGCCGATCTTTATGATTCGATGCTGTACGCCATTTGGCAAGGTTTCGATGTATTGCTTCATTGGAATGATGGCGCCATCACCCTCGGGATAGAGATAATCCTGGGTGCGTTTACGCGGCACTTCCTTGTTGTTGATGTAAAGTTCGCCTTGCTTCATCTGGATCGTGTCGCCCGGAAGGCCGATCACACGTTTGATGTAGTCCGTGGAATTGTCGGTCGGCAATTTGAAGACGACGACATCGCCCCGCTGCGGCGGGTGAAAGAAGATCCGGCCGGAGAACAAGGGCAGCCCAAACGGCAAAGAGTAGCGGCTGTAACCGTATGAAAATTTCGACACGAACAAATAATCGCCAACCAATAACGTCGGAATCATCGAACCCGACGGAATATTGAACGGTTCGTAGGCAACAGTTCGGACAACCAAGGCGATCAACACCGCATAAACGATGGTTTTAACGGTGTCGACTATGCCGCCGGAGGCGCGTTTTTTCGAGATCACTTTGCGAGCAGAATTGGTTCTCATGTCATGCCTTGCCGGGCTGATGGCGGTGGATCAAGCCAATCGCGCCGATTGAAGTCAAGCGCAGCGCGTCAGCTCTCCCGTGTCGGTCACGGTTTGCCAGAGTCAGGACGCCGCACATGGAACCGCGGAGATGATCACGACGGCGTGGGCCATCGGCGGCTCATCCGTCAAGCTGACATCGAGCTGGGCCATCATGCCGATGGGGATCATCTCGTCCAAGCGCTGCAGCGCACCCCCGGTTAGCCGCATCGTCGGCTGGCCCGAAGGCAGGTTGACGACGCCGAGATCGCGCCAGAACACGCCGCGGCGAAATCCGGTTCCGAGCGCCTTGGAACATGCCTCCTTCGCGGCGAAACGGCGCGCATAGCTGGCGGCGCGGTTGGCGCGCCGATCGCATCTGCGGCGCTCCGCCGCAGTAAAGACGCGGTCGAGAAAGCGGTCGCCATATTGCTCGATCACCCGCTCGATGCGGCGAATATCGATCAGATCGTTGCCGAGCCCAAGGATCATCGCTTTTCCTGCGCCTCAGCTCTCCGCACGTCAACTCTCCGCATAGGGCGGCAGCAACGCCAAGCGGTTCAACCGCGCGCCCGCTCGACGGAGTTGATCACTGGATTGGCGCGCAAAGCGGCGATGATTGTCGTCAGATGCTTTACATCTGCGACTTCGATATCGAGCATCATCTCGAAGAAATCGGACGAGCGATTGGTGATTTTGAGATTTGTAATATTGCCGCCCTGCTTGCCGATCACGGTCGTCAGGCTGCCGAGATTGCCGGGCTCGTTGGCGATCATGACATTGAGGCGGCCGACATGGGTCGCTTCGCCGTCGCTGTTGCTCCACGCGACATCGAGCCATCTCTCGGGTGTGTCGGCGAAGTTTTCGAGCGTATCGCAATCGATTGTATGGATCGTGACACCCTTGCCGGTGGTGACGATGCCGACGATCCGGTCACCCGGAAGCGGATGACAGCAGCCGGCAAAATGCAGCGCCATGCCGGGGATCAAGCCGCGGATCGTGACAGCGTTGTCGGTTTGGCCAAGCTTGCGCCGCGCTCGCGCCAGCGAGACGACCCTTGCCTTCTCCTGCGGCTGCGGGAAAACGGCGTTGACCACCGCGCGTCCGGTGACCAGTCCCTGCCCGACCGCAACATAGAGATCTTCGACAGTCGGGCAGTTGAACGTTTTCAGTATCGGTTCGAGCGGCCGCTCGGAAAACTCGTGCCCCTCTTGGCGAAACGCCTTTTGCACAATCGCCTTGCCGAGATCGAGGTATTGCGCGCGCTGTTGGGTACGGATAAAGCGTCGGATGCGAGCCCGCGCCTTGCCGGTGACGACAAACCGCTCCCAAGTCGGGGACGGACGCTGCGCCTTCGAGGTAATGATCTCGACCTGGTCGCCATTGCCGAGCACTGTCCGCAACGGCAATAGCCGACCATTGATTTTGGCGCCGACGCAGGTGTCGCCGATTTCGGAATGGACGGCATACGCAAAATCGACGGCGGTAGCCCCGCGCGGCAACGCGATCAGGTCGCCTTTTGGCGTAAAGGCGAAGACCTGATCCTGGAACATCTCAAGCTTGGTATGCTCGAGAAATTCCTCCGGCCCCGAGGCATGGTCGAGAATATCGAGCAACTCGCGCAGCCAGCGGTACTGCGGGCCTTCAGTCTTACCCGCGCCCTGCTTATAGCTCCAATGCGCGGCAACGCCGAATTCGGCGACCTCATGCATATCGCGGGTACGGATCTGCACCTCGATCCGCTGACGCTCGGGGCCGATAACTCCGGTGTGTAGCGAACGGTAATCGTTGGGCTTGGGGGTTGAAATATAATCCTTAAATCGGCCGGGAACGACATGATAGGCAGAGTGAATCACGCCGAGTGCATGATAACAGTCGCCGACACTATCAACCAACACGCGAAATGCCATCACATCCGAGAGCTGCTCGAAGGCGACGTTCTTCTGCTGCATTTTGCGCCAAATCGAGCAGGGTGATTTTTCGCGGCCGGAAACCGATGTACCGGGGAGCCCGCCTTCGGCAAGCTTGTGCTGCAGTTCGGTTTCGATACGCGGCACCAATGCCGCCTCCTGATCACGCAGAAAATCGAGCCGCGCGATGATGCTGTCGCGGGCGTCGGGCTGCAGCTCGGCAAAGGCTAAGTCTTCAAGTTCGTCCTTCATTCGCTGCATGCCGAGCCGCTCGGCTAGCGGCGCATAAATTTCCATCGTTTCGCGCGCGATGCGCCGGCGTTTCTCCTCATTCTTAATAAAATGCAAGGTTTGCATGTTGTGCAGCCGGTCGGCGAGCTTGACCAGCAGCACGCGAATGTCTTCGGACATCGCCAGTACGAGCTTGCGGAAATTCTCCGCCTGCTTCGTCTGGTCGGATTGCAGCTCGATGCGCGAAAGTTTGGTAACACCGTCAACCAGCCGTGCGATCTCGCGATCGAATACGCGCTCGATATCATCGAGCGTCGCAACGGTGTCCTCGACCGTGTCATGCAATAGGCCGGTTACGATCGAGGCGCTGTCGAGCTTCATACGGGCGAGTATGCCGGCGACCTCGACGGGGTGCGAAAAATACGGGTCGCCTGAGGCCCGCAATTGCGCACCGTGCGCCTTCATCGAGAACACGTAGGCGCGGTTGATCGCGTCCTCGTCGGCGTTGGGATCGTAGGACTTAACGAGTTCGACCAGCTCGAATTGCCGCATCATCGTGGCGGCGCCTCGCTATCGCACGCGCACGCGCTCGGCCACAGCGCTTTTCGTGGCTGCGACGGCCGCAAATGGCGCGTCCCTGGGGTCTTAGAGGTCCTCGTCGTCACCGGCCAAATCGGACTCAGGCAAATCGGTCTCGGGCAAATCGACGAGATCGTCCTCATCCGTCTCGTGCTCGATTCTCAGCACATCGGTCGACAACTTCTCGTCGAGATCATCCTCGGCGAGTTCTTCATCGATCGCGGGCTCCTCCTCGAGTTCGGACTCGTCGCCGATTTCGGCATCCTCGTAACCGCGCGCCTCAGAGCCGGCCTCGCCGATCCCTAACGCGCCGCCCGGGGCCGCAAACCCGAATACGCTGGTATCGACTTCGAGCTCTTGGGCTTCTTCGGCCTCGTCGAACTCGACATGTTTTTGCATGCCGCGAACCACAGCCTCTCGCAGGTGAGAAAGGCCGACCGTCTCGTCGGCGATTTCGCGCAGCGCCACGACCGGATTTTTGTCATCGTCGCGATCGATTGATAGCGGCGCGCCAGAGGTGATTTCGCGGGCCCTCTGCGCCGCAAGCAAAACGAGCTCGAACCGGTTCGGAACCTTGATCACACAATCTTCGACGGTGACACGCGCCATTTCTGAATCCATCCCTAATGGCCGAATTCAACAGTATATGGGGCGTTTTTCAGCGCGGCAACATGCCGGTCCCAGGTCGCGAGATGCGCAATCGGGGGGCCATGGTGTTATTGCGAACAGAAGAAAACTACATCCGGATGATGCCAATGCGTGGGTGGATTATCGGCTTGTCGCTTATCTTGAGCAGCCTGTGGCCGGCCGCTGCCTTTTGCGAGGGCGCCCCCATAGATGGTCCTCATGCCGCAACCCCGGCCCCGCCGCGAGCGCCGACGTCGATTCCCGCCGTACTCGCCGATATCTCGGTGATGCCGGCGGGACCGATCACCTGGGTCTATCCTGTAGCACCTGCTGCGGCACCGGTGCTGGCGCTATGGCGGGACTCATTGCGCAAGGATATGGAGCGGGCGGACTGTTCAGCGGCAACGGCCCGCCGCTCTCACTGCGCGTCCGCATCATGAAACTGACGGTTTCCGGGAACACCGTGACGGTTTTCGCCCGCTATCAATTGTGGCGGCCGGAAGCAGAGCAGCCCTTGACGGACATCGACATCCTGACAGGCGCCGGTGTCACCGGCACTTATGCGATCAATTCGGCCAATGACTCGGCGCAAGTCATGCGCGGCCCGCGGCGGATCGGTGATGCCGTCGGTTTGAACATTGCCGATTTTGTCATCCGTCTGGAGGATTACACGGCGCAGTACCCAGATTGGGCGACATTGGCAGATCGGGCCGCACATCAAGGTAACGCCCGGTAACCGCTTACACCTTCAGATCCGGGTAGAGAGCCAGATTGCCGCTCGCGAACCCGCTTTGATCGCGGCAGTCAGCAAGTCGTAACCGGGCGTTTGCTCAGCACCCTGGACGATCGCAAGATCGCGGTGCGCGAGTTCGTCGGCACGGAAGTCGAGCATCGTTTCCGCCAAGGCGGGATCATGATCGAGAAGGCACCCAGCTTGTCCCCGATAGTGTTCGTCGATAACGTCCTCGACCGCGACGGTGCAGGCCATTGCCGCCTGCGCGCCGAGAAGTGCGGTAGAGGCACCCAGCATATAGCCGGCGAGCGACCACAGTGGCTGCAATAGGGTCGGCCGCACCCGATGCTTTCGCAGCAAAGCTTCGAAGGTCGCGAGGTGGCGCTGCTCTGCCTCGGCCATGCGGCGGATCTCGCCGGCACCGCGGCCACGCCCCAAAATGTCGAGTTGCCCGCGGTAGATCCTGGTGGCGCCGAACTCGCCAGCGTGATCGACCCGCAGCATGCGCTCGACCTCCGCCGAGGGCAGCGGGTCGCCCGGCAAACGGTGACGGGCTGCCGGCGTCACGTCGAACTCCTGCGTCACGTCGAACTCCTAAGGCTTAATCGGCGCCGCGCCTTGTATCGGCTTGAGAACACAATAATGCAGATCGCCGCCATGACGAGCGAGGCAAGCAAATTCAAGCCGGCGAGTGAGACCCCGAACAAGGTCCATATCGGCTCGTCGCATTGCACCGGCTGCGCCCGCATCAGCTGGGCCTTGAGCGCCTCAAGGGTCGCCGGCGTTCCGCCCGCGGTACAGGCGCTCGGACCGGCAAACCAATGCCGCTCAACCCCGACATGGTAGAAGGCGAGCGCGCTGCCGGCCGCGAACACTGCCGCCAGCAGCAGCGCTACCCATGGCAATGACGGCCTACTGCCAATCATCGCCGCGACAAACGCGATCACGATCGCCGCGTCCCATGGCCACCGCTCGGTCAGGCAGAGCTCGCACGGGGCAAGGCCGCCCCAATATTGCGACAGCAGCACCGTCCCCATGACGATGGCGCTCGTCACCAGGACGAAGAACGGAAATGTGCGCCCGTCGTCGGTTATCGGCTGCAATCTACGTCTCGGTGCCGATCGCAACATCGATCCCCTCATAGAGCTCGCTGATCGCGACAGCCAGTCGGCGTGGAGGCTGTCATAGGTAATGGCTCGCACGTTCACTCGAACTCGGTATTAGGAATGGCGATTCCGTCGTAGAGTTCCGCCATCGGCAGGCTGAGCCCGACCGACAATAGCGACAGGATTGCTCCACTTCCGCGCACAAGTTCGATAATCCAGTGATTGGCATCGCGCCGATGTATCTCGGCATGATAGCTGTCCGAATCGATCAGAAGGATTTCCTGCACGCTCTCGATTTCGCGGTAGATCGGGAGCTTAATACGCCGATCATGGCGCTCGGTGCTCGGGGACAGGATCTCAACGATCAGAATGGGCTCGGCGATGGCCTGCCGACCGGGCTCGTTGGGCCGACAAGTAACTGCGACGTCAGCGATATAATACGCATCGCAGCGATCCGGCCTAAGCACGCCCGCATCAATCTGGGCATTGCAAGGCCACCGACTTTGTAGAACGGCATCGATCCGCGAACCCAGCCGCATCGCCAGGATACGGTGTGCCTCGGCGGGCGGTGCCATTGCCACCGGCACGCCATCGATCAGCTCATAGCGCGTGTCGGTCCCGTCATCCCAGCGCAAGAATTCTTGCAACGACATCCTTTTAGCGGCGACCTCGCTCACCCCAGTCCTGCCCTCCCGCGCACGAGGCCGAGTCTCTTATTCGGCGGCGGCATCGAGACCGGCAACGCCACCCGCGTCGATAAACCCGCCCGATTGGCGCCGCCACAGCCGCGCATAGGTACCGTTAGCCTCGAGTAGCGCTGCATGCGTGCCCTCCTCGACGATCCGCCCCGCTTCGAGCACGACCAGGCGATCGAGCCGCGCGATCGTCGACAGCCGATGTGCGATCGCAATGACCGTGCGACCGCGCATCAGGCTTTCGAGCTGTTCCTGAATGGCCGCTTCGATTTCGGAATCGAGCGACGAGGTCGCCTCGTCGAGAACCAGAATCGGCGCATCCTTTAGAATCACCCGGGCGAGCGCGATGCGCTGGCGCTGTCCGCCGGACAATTTGACGCCGCGCTCGCCGACATGGGCATCAAAGCCGCGCCGTCCGTTCCAGTCTTCGAGGCCCTCGATAAACTCGATCGCCTGCGCCTGCGCCGCCGCGCGCCGCACTTCCCATTCGCTCGCCTGCGGTCGGCCGTAGCGGATATTGTCGCGGATCGAGCGATGCAACAGCGAGGTGTCCTGCGTCACCATCGAAATATGGGCGCGCAAACTCTCTTGCGTCACCTCGGCGATGTTCTGCCCATCGATCAGGATGCGGCCGCTCTCGATGTCGTAAAACCGCAGCAGCAGGTTGACCAAAGTCGATTTGCCGGCGCCGGAGGGTCCGACGAGCCCGACCCGCTCGCCCGGTGCAATCGTCAGATTGATGCCGTGCAGCACGCCGCGCTGCGTGCCATAGCCAAAGCGCACATTCTCAAATCGCACCTCGCCGCGTTCGACCTGCAGCGGCATCGCTCCCGGTCGATCGGTCATTTGATGCGGCACCGCGATCGAGCGCATCCCCTCCTGCACAACCCCGATATTCTCGAAAATCGTCGCCACGTTCTGCGCCACCCAGCCGGCAATGCTGACGATGTGCCAGGTCAAGGGCAGCGCCATCGCAACGGTGCCGACGGCGATGCGTCCAATGCTCCACTGCCAGATCGCGACGCCGCCGGTGCCGACCACCATCGCCGCATTGAGCAGCGCCAGGCTCAGCCCGAGCGTGGTGGTCAGCCGCAGCTGGTAGCGGTGCGACTCGGTCATCTCCTCCATCGCCTCGCAGACAAAGGCGTCTTCGTCGCGCGGCCGGGCAAACAGCTTGACCGTCTGAATGTTGGTGTAGCTGTCCACCACTCGGCCGGACAGCTGTGAGCGCGCCGCCGACATGCGCTGCGAGCGGTTGCGCAGGCGCGGCACGAACCAGCGCAGCAACCCGGCATAGCCGCAGAACCACAGCAGCACGGGAACCGCCAAACGCGTGTCACTCGACGCCAACAGGACAATCGCGCCGCCGCCATAGACCAGGATGTACCAGACCGCGTTGGTCGCCGAGACGACGCTTTCGCGCAACGCCGGGCCAGTCTGCATGACCCGGTTGGCGATGCGGCCGGCATAGTCGTTCTGGAAAAACGTCCAGCTCTGCCGCACCACGTGCCAATGACTTTGCCAGCGAATCAGATTGGAGAAGCTCGGAATGATCGCCTGATTGGTGATCAGACTCTGCGTCAGCATCGCGAGCGGCCGTGCGACCAGCAGAACGAGCGCCATCCCGAGCAACTGCCGCCACGAATCGTGCAAGACTGCGTGAGGAGTCCGGCTCGACACCATCGTCACGACCCGACCGACAAACACCGGGATCGTCGTATCGAGAAGCGCCACCACCAGCCCCGCGGAGAACAGCGCTACAACGAGGCCGCGTGCCTGGCGGGCATGATGCCAATAGAATGCACCGAGGCCACTCGGCGGCGGGCCGGGCGGCAGGGTGGTCGGTTCGAGTAGCGACTCAACCAAACGAAAAACGCGTATCATTTCGGCTTCATACCGCGGAACCCACACTAATAACGGTGGTTGGATCGAAACGGCCGATGCGATCTGCTAGCGGCGGTCAATCACCAGTCTAGCACATAACCATTTTATAGGCTGGTTGTGCCGAAAGAATAGGTGCTGACTCAGTTTGAAATTGCCCGGCCTGCCCGCCTCCTGCGTCCTACAGGAACCGAATTTCTACGACAGACCGACAGGGGCATCGATTTCGGCTTCTCTCCCCTGATCGTCACGAAACATACATGGTTTTGACGGGCAAACAAGCCGCCATGAGCCGAGAGTTCCTGCGTCAGACGATCCAATCCGGCTTCATATGCGGCATCAGGAATTGCGAGTAGTTGTGAGCAAGTTCCCCGAGTGCGAACCTCATCGAACCAAGCACGCATGTCCTGCTCATACCGGATATGCTGCCGGTCAACCGTCAACGTCGCAAATCCTGCTTGCTCCATTTCCGCTTGGAGTGTCTCTGGCGACCAAAAGTCGTGGAGGTCAACTGCAGCCGCCTCAGGAAAATAAATGTAGAACAACCAATCGGGACAATCGTGAGGACTAACATTCCGGAGGACAAACCGACCCCCCGGCCTCAGGACCCGGAACGCATCAGTCAGACAGCCAGACTTGTTACCTATGTGGTGGAAGACAAATTGACAGGAAATGAAATCAAAACTCTGATCGTGAAAAGGAAGTGTTGATCCGTCAGCCTGCACCCAGGCGATTTCCGCAGCTTTCCTCTTAGCTTGCCGCAACATACCCGCGAACGGATCGACTCCGACCATCCACGCTGAGTTCAGCGCGCCTCGGTTGGCGATCAGCTGGTTGCCGGTGCCACAGCCGATATCGAGCACGGCAATTTCATCAGTGGGACACTGTTTGGCAAAGGATATCAACTCCGGATCAACTGGCTTTGCTCGATAAGGGGTCGCATCGTAGAGATGGGCGATAGCGTCGTAGTTTACCCGCGCCTGTCTCACAGCCGGTCTCCTTCTAACGAAGGGCAGCGGTCGCAACATCCTTTGGTGCGCGCCGATGTTAGCCCCTAAAGCCATGCACGGTTTCAAGAAGTCAATCGCTCGGACACGGTTCGCGGAAGGAAGCGGGTGTCCTCGACGAACCGATACATGACTTCCATGATCGGCTCGTTGTCTAACTGAAAGACGATCCGCTCACCCACTCGCTGTGCTCCCCGATGTTCATAAAAACGCACGCCCAGCCTGTTGCCTACCAGCACGCTGACGCCCAACACCTGCGCGCCTCGACGTGATGCTTCATCCCGCGCGAAAAGCAGGGCAGCTGAGCCAAGCCCGCGTCGTCGCGCTTGCTGCAGCAGATAGAGGGTGGTCAAGGAAGCATCCGTGCCCGGAATGGATGATGCCCCGATGGTTATACGCAGCACGCCCGCGTCCGCGCCCTCATTGCAAATAATCCAGGTCACGGAGCCGGGCTCCCTGAGACGATTCTCCCAGGATCGGACATTGTGATGAGGGTTCTGGTGTAGCGATGCCAAGAACGACGACGAGAGAAAATCTGCGTAGGTATCTCGCCACGAGGTGACAACCGTCTCGCTGATGAATGGAGCATCGTCAATAGTCGCTCTTCGATACATCGGCCGGTCTTCAAACCTATTGATTAAAGTAATTCTGCACCGCGTCGGACGAATCTCCCTAAATAGCGGAAATGGCATTAGAAGGACGGTTCATGTCTACACTACGCGGTCGGTCCACTTTCAACAATACACCGCAAACCCGCGCCCGCCTGCAACCAGAACCGAATCCAGGGTCCTCACCGGCTACCGCAAAACGTCGGAATGTGGGGCCCCGCGCAAGGCGGCCCGCTAAACGTCTAATGCGGACCGCTGTCTTCATCATGGGGTTTGGAGCTGCCAGCCTGCACCTCTCTGCGAACCCAGCCCCGGGAGGATTCCGCCATCGCGCAGAACCCGCTCGCAATAACGCTCGACGGCGAGCGGCAGCCCCGCAGCGGGCCGTCCTTGGGCGATCCAGGCATCCATGTTCGCCGGCCCCCAATTATAGGCCGCGACAGCATCGGGCCAATTGCCGTAGCGGCGAAACAGCTTTGCCAGATACAAGCGGCCGAGTTGCCGGTTTTGGATCGGATCAAAGCGATTACCGCCGCCGGAATCGATCGCCGCCGCGTCGGATACCTGCATCGGTCCCTGCGGCCCGCCGAGGTCTGCACGCCACATCCCAGGATCCGTCCCGTGACTCGACTCGGCGCCATCGACGGCAAACGCAACGCGATCCAACTCGGCGCCGCGCGCGGCACCAAACAGATCTAAATCGGGGCCGGCCGCGATCACCGGTACAGCGACGTCGCCTCGCGCGACCGGCGCGCCACGGAGCACCGTCACCGGCTGCTCACGAGTGTCGGCAAAGGACACGACCTGCACGAGGCCTCTGGCCGACTTCAGTACGGGTGCCGGAAACACGACCGAAACCGCTGCGACGACCGGCCCGCCGGTATGCCGTTCCCTCGCCTGTCGAGCAAGGGTGTCGGTCTGGTCGGAGCCGTGCATGCCCCGGGTCGCCAAAGGCCGCGGTTTGCCACGCACCACCCTGACCGAATGCTGGCGATCCGCGAAGCCGATGATCTCGCTGTTGCTCGCGTTCCTGCGGACCAGCACCGCAATTTGTGCTGCGATCGTTTTCGATGGCGCGGCTTTTGCCCCGGACTGCTTTGCTGCGGCTGAGTTGGCGACAATTGTCGCCGCTACCGCTGCGACAATAAGAACCAGATTGCTTGACCTCACGCGCGATCTGATGAAGGTCGAACCGCTCGCTGTCAAGCAATCGCATTAACCTTGTCAGCAAATCAGGCGGTCAGCTAGCATCGCCAGCGAATTACCCTTCTGGCCGTCATGCGAGGGCAGTGCGATGCCACGAATCCTGATTGTTCACGGTGCGGGTATGAACATGCGCGGCAAGGTTCAGACCGAGATCTTCGGCCCGATGACCCTGCCGCAGTATGACGAGCGCATCCGCGGCTATGCTGCCGAATTAGGCCTGGAAGTCGAGATCTTCCACTCGAACATCGAAGGGGAGGTCGTCAACAAATTCTATGATGCCAATGACAAAGGCTTTGATGCGGCCTTGTTCAATCCGGCCGCGTTCGGAACCGGCTATCCGGCGCTGGTGGCGGCGATTTCGCAAGTCAAGTTTCCGACAATCGAGGTTCACATTTCGAACCCGATTCGACGCGGCCCAGCTCCCGAAACGGCACGCGTCAGCTATGGCGTCGTCGCCGGCTTTGGTCTTTCCGGCTATTACCTGGCGCTGCGCGGTGTGCGCGACATGCTGGCAGCCAAAACGTGATCCGCGCCGCAATCGTCGGTCTTGGCCGCTGGGGCCGCACCCTGGTCGGTGCGGTCCACGGCAAAAGCACGGAATTTGCCTTTACGGTCGGCCATAGCCGGACACGCACCACAGCCGAGCCGTTTTGTGCCGAACATGGCATCGCCTATCGCGACGATCTCGACGACATCCTGGCCGACCCCGAGATCGATGCCGTCGTATTCGCGACGCCGCATCGCCAGCACGGCGGCCAGGTCGAACACGCTGCCGCCGCCGGCAAGCACGTCTTTATGGAAAAGCCGTTCACCCTCGATGTCGAGAGCGCCAAGCAGGCGCTCGCTGCGGTCGAGCGCGCCGATGTCGTGTTGGGTGTCGCCTACCCGCGGCGCTTTCACCCGGCGATGATCGAGTTGAAGACCCGCATCGCAGATGGCCGGCTCGGTCTGCCGACCCATGCCGAAACGGCGCAGGCCTCGCCGGCCGGCCATTTCATGCCCGAGGGCTATTATTGGCGTGCCGACCCGCAGGAGGCGCCCGCCGGTGCGATGACGGCGACCGGCGTCCACAATCTCGATGCGCTGATCTATCTCTTTGGCCATATCGACGAGGTCTATTGCCTCAACCTGCACCGGTCGATAACACGGCTCGAAGACACAACGAGCGTATTGATGCGGCTTGCCAACGGCATGTCGGCGAGCCTGTATTGCTCGCTTGTCACCGCGCCGACCTACCGGTTTGCAGCGTATGGCACCAAGGGGCGCGCCGAGCTTTTGGGGCAGGACCCCGATTTCCGCTTCTTCCCGGTACCGGAGGCGATGCTCGAGGGTCGGCAACGCGCCACAGCACCCGAGATCATCGAATTCAAGGGCTTCAACCCGCTCAAGGCCGAGCTGGAAGGCTTCGCGGCCGCGATCAACGGCACACGCCCCTACCCGATCACCGCCGACGAGATCGTCCACGGAGTTGCCGCCTTCGAGGCAATCGTGCGCTCGGCGGCGACCGGACAGCCGGTCAAAGTCGCCAAGCGCTAGCCTCGTAAAATGCTCCCGCGAGCTGGAATCTCGCAGTGATGACGGGAACGGAAAAATTCAGGACTGAGCGCCTCGTCGCCCGATCGTGGCGGATCGAGGATCTGCTCCTTGCATTGGAATTGTGGGGCGATCCCGCGGTCACGGCATTGATCGATGCCCGTGGCAAGTTGACAGCGGAGCAAGTCGAAGAGAGGCTGCATGCCGAGATCGAGCGGGAAAGGTCGAGCGGCGTTCAATACTGGGCGCTCTTCGATCACCGCAATGGTGATTTCGTCGGTTGCGGCGGGCTTCGGCCCTGGATCTATACGCCCGGCGAGCGGAATTTCGAAGTAGGGTTCCATCTCGTGAAGCGCTCCTGGGGCAAAGGCCTCGCAACCGAAGCGGCGCGCGGCGCGCTCGACTACGCTTGGCAAAAACTGCGGCTGTCCAAAGTCTATGCCGGGCACCATCCCGACAATCGCGCGTCGCAACGAATCCTCGAGAAGCTCGGATTCGAGTTCGTCGGAGATGTTTTCTACGAGCCGACGGGCTTGATGCATCCGTCTTACTGCAAAACGGCGTAGTCAAGGAACCGCCAAATGCCCGTGACCGTGATGTACCCCGAGGACCGGCAAATTCCCGATGACGGTCTCGAACATGAGATCTTCGGCCCCGAGGTTCAGATCATCCGTCGCACCAAGCGGGCGCTCGCCGAGCTCGATCCTGCCGATTGCGCCGAGGTGGACGGGCTGATGATCATGCGGCACGCGGTTTCAGCCGAGGACATCGCCCGCTTTCCGCGGCTGCGCGCGATTGTGCGCATGGGTGTCGGCTATGACAAGATCGATCGCGCCGCAGCAGCGGCCCGCAACATCCTCGTCTGCAATGTGCCCGATTACGGCACAACCGAAGTCGCCGACCACGCCACGGCATTAGCCCTATCGCTGCGCCGCGGGATCGTTTTCTATCACGAGCGGATGCGGTCGAACCCGCCGGCCGCCTGGGGTGCCGTTAAAAACGACCTGATCCGCCGGCTGGGCGTGCAGAATTTCGGTATCGTCGGGCTCGGCCGCATTGGCACCGCGGTGGCGTTGCGCGCCCGCGCCTTTGGTTTTCGGGTCAGCTTCTACGATCCCTATCTGCCGAACGGCGCCGAGCTGGCGCTCGGCATTGGGCGGGCCGCCACGCTCGAAGATCTACTGCGCCAGACCGATACGTTGTCGATCCACACGCCGCTGACCCGCGAAACCCGCGGTCTGATCGGCCGCGACCAGCTCGCGCTGCTGCCCAGGGGAGCGGTCGTCGTCAACACTGCGCGCGGCCCGATCGTCGATGTCGATGCGTTGCTGGCGTTGCTGCGCAGCGGCCATATTGCCGGCGCCGGGCTCGACGTCCTGCCGATCGAACCGCCAGTCGACCCGATCCCCGACATCCTGCGCGCTTATCGTGAGCGCGAGCCGGGGCTCGAAGGACGGCTGATTATCACCCCGCACGCCGCCTGGTTCACCCCCGAATCGGAGCAGGACACCCGCCGCAAATCGGCCGAGACGATGCGCGCGGCATTGCTGACCAACCGGCCGCAGAATGTGATCACCCCGGATATGTACTAGCGCGCGCCAGGTCCGAAATCTCGCCCGATTATGGAACCGGGGCTGATCGGCGGTGCTCAGCTCAGCACAATCTGCTCTGTCCTACTTCTACCTCGCGGCCGAGTCCCCAATGCCCCGCCAACCGCGCTGAATATTGCTCCCAATAGCAGCGCGCCGAATCCCCACAAAGCGGCTTGCGACAATGCATCCGCTGCTTGACCCGCAACATGTTGCGCACCCTGAGCCAGTTTTGACTTGGCTTGCTCAAACTGGGCAGCCCATTGATCAAAGCGTCTTGCCGCGTCATCCCGGCTGATGCCAAGCCGTGCTGCCATAATCTCGATGATGTCGTTGCGAGCCTGCTGCGCCCCGCTTCCGCCCGCCAAATAGGTGCCGACATCCTTCGTAACCCGAGCTTCGGCCTGCTCGTTGTTCATCCGCGATGGATCGATCGGTTGCAAAAGCTCCCGAGCGCGCTGCTGAATTTGCTCGTTGGAAATGCCGGGAGCGCCTGTCACTTGCGGAACTGCCGCCTTTAGGCTCTGTCCAGCAGCCGAGACCGCGTTGCCAACGACGCCGAACGCGCCGCCGATGACCCCGCCAAGTGACGAGGTCAGCAGATAGAGCGTTACCAGCAGAGCAAAGGCCCAGGTCACCAAGCCGTGCAACATGCCATCAAAGCGCAGCACAACGCCGGCCAATCGAGCCGCGGCATAGCTCCCGATGAGAAGCGCGACAATGTAGCTGCCAACCCACCACGCCGCGGCGTCGATCCCGATTGTCCCTGGATTGGGTATCGCCCGACCCGGCTGAAACACGCTGAGCCCGACGCCGAACCCCAACATGATCAGCAGCAGCTGAATAGAAAGGACAAGAAACAGACCGGCAAACACGCCACCCCAAGAGACACGCCGCAACGAACCCGAATGAACGATGACATCACCGGATGGTGATACGGGCGAACGAGGCGCCACGTAGATTTCGTCTGCCATTGCCGATATTCCCCCGCGATCGTGGCCGCTGGGTTATCCCTTGCGGATCTGGCCTGCTCGATCAGCACGCAATGCGTAGGCTCGCGGCGCGGCGCGACCGAGCCACTCATTTACAACGGTCAGCCGCCCGGCGCGTTCCTGCAGCAGTGCGTCGGCTTCTGGCTATTTCTTTGGCACCCCCAAAGTAACGCCTTGGGCCTTCATCTGCTCGACGACCGATTTGGCGCCGGGATCGCCGGCCGCTGCCAGTTCGGCAGTTTTGCCGGCCAAGCTTTGCAATTGCTGGCGCACCTTTACAGCTTGGTCAATGGTTGGCTGCTGCGCCTGGATCAGCTCGGCGAGGGCGCCGTGGTCATGGATCGCCTGTCCGGTTTCAACCGCCATCAGTAGAAACAGCGCCACGACGATCAGGATCAGCGGCAACGACACCGCCTCGGGCTGTCGGCCGCCCCGCGGCGAAAACGTCATGGCCGCTTCTCCGCCGGCGCCAGATCCGGGCTGGACCCGGTTCCACTCGCCGCTGCGGGAGCACCGGTCTTCGGATTGATTGTGATCCCGTTCTGCGCCAATAGCGCGCGCAGCTTGTCATCCTTATCGTCGAACGCGACCGTTGCCATCACCCGGACCAGCGCCTGGTTGATGCGGGCGAACTCGAGGCTCTGATTGATGAACTGCTGGCGCTCGTTGATCTTGGCCTGGACCGTGCGGTTCTGCTCGCCAACGACCAAATAGGCAATAACCAGGATCAAGGTGATGCCCGACAGAGCAACGACAATCCGATAGATCCACACGCCCGCCTGCATTCACCCGATCCCGAAATCACCGCCTCCGCCCTAACCGGCGGGGGCAAAGACGCCACAGCGCGAACATTCCTGAGCCGGATTTGTCCGGCCGACAAGGATAATGGATTGCCGTGACCTGAGATCTTGAACGCTGCCCGGATGCGGCACAACGGCCAACTTCCTATACCGTCATTCCCGCGCAAGCTGACGAGACCAGCGGACGCTGCAGAGCCCTCCTGCATCGCCGGCGTCCGCGCATTGAGATATTCCTGAGAATGTCAGGGCGAGGCGTGGCCCATAAAGATCGCCGGGATCGGTTGGCCCCACGGCCCGCCGCTGCCAGCGCCGCGTTCGAGCACATTGGGCGGTGTGTGGGCGTTCAGCACGTCGGTGTCGGCCCAATGCTCATGTACCCGGCCCCACGGATCGGCCCAATAATCAAACAATTGGCTGCCGATCAGATGGCGGCCGATGCCCCACATATGCTGGTAGCCTTTCTTTTCGAGGTGTTCGTGGCCGATCATCACATCGTCGATGTCGGCCGCCTCGTAAGACAGGTGATTGAGCCCCTTTTTGTCGCCGCGAATGCAGAAGAATGCGTGGTGGTCGACATAGTCATCGCCGCGGTCGAGCCGGTTGAACGAGCCGACGACGTTCGTCTTGTCGCCGGCGTAGAACTCGTCGGAGCAGCGGAAGCCCAATGTTTCGCGATACCAGCCGAGCGTCTTTTCGAAATTGGTGGTGCTCACGACAAAATGGCCAAAGCGCTTGATGTGCGAGGGGCCGGAATCGACCCGGAACAATTCGCCCTTGCGCCGGTATTTGTCGTTGCCGGAATTGACCGCCGGCCGCTTGACCGGGATCGGGTCGAGCATCTCCATGCCGTAGATCACTTCGACCTGATAGCCGTCGGGATCGGTCAAGCGCACCCGCTTGCCGCCGCCGGGCTCGTCGATGTCCTCGATCTTTGAAGCGCCCTCGACCCGCGACACGCGATCGAGATCTTCCATGCTGGCGGCGTGGACCGCAATGCCGACATAGCGCGGTTCGCCCAATTCGGTGACGTGGATATGATGCGGCGCGTCGGTGCCGCGCATATAGAGCGCATTCTTGGTGCGATCGGCGCGCACCATACCGAAATCGGTCAAAAACTCTTCTTGCTTGTCGAGATCGGGCGAGCGCAGCCGACCATAGGCGAGATCGTAAGCTTTAATGACAGGCATGAGATCCTCCCAAGATGCAAGGTCGAAAGCTTCTAAATTATTTTGCCGGCCGGCGCGAGCCCCCGATTATAGCTGAGCCGGTGCCGGCTCAGTGCCGGCCTACTCCCTGCGGAAGGTAACCACCAACACATCACGGTAGGCCGGTCGGGAGGGGTCAAATGGCTCGACCGGGGTGACGCCGTGATAAACGCGGCTGTCGTCGACCAAAGCCGCGTCGAGTGGTTGGGTCAAGGTGAAACTGCCGAGCGGCCGCCTGGCGAGGTCATAGATTGTGGTCTCGCCGCTTTTGACGTTTTCGCGCCGGACTATCAATACCAGCACCCAATCGACGCCGTCGCGATGCATGCCTTCAGGCGTCGGCTGACCGGCTTCGCCCGGCCGGGTCTCGATGCGAAACTGGTGCAACTCGACATGCCAAGCCTCAGGACGCAGGGCTTCCGGGGTCATCCGGTCGAACAGCGCATGGCTCGTGCCGAGGATCGCTCCCAATACCGGATGGCGACCGATCGTGTCGGTGACCGGCTCGAACCAGCGGTCGATGCCGCCATTCACCGGGTTGTAGTCGCGGCTCTGGTAATGCGGCTGGTGCGGCTTGCGAATGATGCCGGCCGCGTTCGCACGATAGCAGGCAAAGCGGCGGCGGCGGTAGCGCCCGCCATCCGCCATATAGGTGTCGACGCCCAGATCGTTCCAGCTGTCGGCAAACGAGCCCCACTCCAACAGTTCGGCCTCGCCCAACAGACCCCGCATATCGGGCGCGTCGACAAAAGCAAAGCCGTCATGTTCGATCGCCGCTGCCAGCGAGGCGAGTGAATAGGTCATCAAATCTCTCTCACAACACCGCCTCGGCGACGGTCCGCAATGCCGCGATATCGGCGCCGGCCAATACCAGCGAGCTGATCCGGTGATCTCTGGCGATTGCTTGCCAGGCCCGCAACCGTTCGCGGACGCGCTCCTTGGGACCGACCAGAGAGGTTTCGTCGATCAGACGATCGGGCACGGCGGCCTCGGCGTCTTTGCGCCGCCCTGCAAGATAGTGGTCCTGGATGACTGTCGCCGCTGCCTCGTAGCCCATGCGCTTTGCCAAATCGTTGTAGAAATTCTTCGAGCGCGCACCCATGCCGCCGATATAGAGCGCCAGATTGGGTCGAATGGCGTCTCTGCAAGCCGCCAGATCGTCGCCGATCGCCACCCGCACATAGGGAGCAAGATCGAAATCGGCGAGGGTCTTGGCGCTGCCGGCTTTCGCGATGCCCTCGCGCACCGGACCGACAATCGCCTCGGCCTGTTCCGGCGACATAAAGAAAGGCAGGGTTCCATCGGCGACTTCGCCGGCGGTGCGCAGCCCGGCGGGTGCGATCGCTGCGGTGTAGATTTTGAGGCTGGGGTCACCGTGAATGATGCTGCGCAGCGGCTTGCCAAGCCCGGTGGCGCCCGGACCGCGATAGGGAATCTGATAATGCTCGCCCGAGAATTCGAGCGGCGCCTTGCGGTCGAGGATCTGGCGGATGATCGCGATGTATTCGCGGGTGCGCGCGAGCGGCTTGCCAAACGGCACCCCGTGCCAGCCCTCGACGACTTGCGGCCCTGACGGTCCGATGCCGCATAAAAAGCGGTTGCCGGAGAGCGCCTGCAAGGTCATCGCCGTCATTGCGGCGCAGGCCGGGGTGCGCGCCGGCATCTGCATGATTGCAGTGCCGGCCTTGATCTTGTGTGTTTGCGCCAGTACCCAGGCGACCGGCGAGACCGCGTCGGTGCCATAAGCCTCGCCGCACCACACCGCTTCATAACCGAGCCGCTCCGCCTCGCGGACCAGATCCATATCGATCCCGGCCGCAGCCGAGACCCGCAATGTCAGCGCAAGTTTCATCGTGACCTTCCTTGCGTCAGCGACGCGTCTTTGCCTGGCATCAGGCGCAATGGCAAACAGCGCCCGTTTTCCTTACTTGCGCACCGCTTCCGCCGCGCGCGCAACGCGTTCGATGGCGCGCAGCCAATCATCGAGGGTACGTTCGGCGGGTTCGACCAAAACGTGCCCGACTCCGGCATCGCGAAAGCCGGCGAGCTGCGCGGCAAGCGCGGCGGCGTCTTTGCCGTCCCAGCCGTTTCGCACCGAAATCGCGAATTCCGGCTCGGGACGCGCAGCGCGCAGCCGCTGGACTATGGGCGCGGCCTGCTCCGGCGAGACGCGCGAACCGTGCCATCCATCGAGACGCAGGGCGCGTTTGAGGGCCGGCTCGGAACTGCCGCCGATCCAGATCGGGATCGGTTTGACGGGCTGCGGCAGCGAGCGCATGTCGTGGATGACCGCCGGAATCGTTCGCGCCGGGAAGCTGACCGGGTCTTCGTTCCATACGGCGCGCATCATCGCGATGCCCTCGTCCATTCGCCGCCCGCGCTCGCGGAAGGGTACGCCCAAGGCGGCGAATTCGGCTTCAAGCCAGCCTACCCCGGCGCCGAGGATCAATCGCCCTTCCGATAAATTCTGCAAGGTCGCCAATTCCTTGGCGAGCGGCAGCGGATGCCGCATCGGCAACACCAAGACGCTGGTACCAAGCCCGACCCGTTTGGTGTAGGCCGCGGCCCAGGTCAGGGTCAGCACCGGATCGTAGAAGATCGGCGAGGGCGGATAGGCCGCGTTCTTGGGCAGGATGATGTGCTCGCTCGTCCAAACATCGGCGAAGCCGAGCTCCTCGGCCTGCACCGCGGCCCGTCGAATCGCCTCTGGTCCAGCCTTTCGGCCGATCTGCGGCAAATGGACCCCGATCTGCATCGTCTGTCCTCCGAGAAGCTCACAACAGGCCAGAATTCGGTGCGATTAGGGGCGCGTCGCTTTCCCGTTGGCAAGCAGCTTTTCACGGCGATTGCGCGGGCTGACCGCATCTTCTTAATCGATAAGGTTAAGCCTCTGTCGGTGCGTTAATCGCACCGAATGACGAATACTTTGACCTGGATCATTTAGGCGTTCGGGTCGAGGGAGTAAGCATCGCGCTGTGACCAGTATCGCGAGTTTCCGACTTATCGGTCCCCCTCCCGAGACCGCGCTGCCGCGTAATGTCTATCGTTACGTGCTCGCTACGAGCGCGGTGCATCAATTCGCGCTGGTGGGGCTGACAGTTGTCGTCGCCTTGCTCGAAGTGGCACCGCTCGAAATGCAGCGGCGGATCGTCAACGACCTCGTCAAGCACCGCCCCTACAGCTGGGTCCTATGGTTGTGCGCCGCCTATGCCGGCGTCGTACTGATCCAAGGCAGTACCAAGCTCGTCCTTAATGTCTATCGGGGATGGGTTGGGGAACGGCCAAGCGTGACCTGCGTCACCGGGTGCACACCGTTGTCGAGCACCCCGTCGCCGACTCTCCTGCTGCCGAGGCGCAAGGCATCACGATCTCGATGATTGTCGCCGAGGTCGAACCGATCGGCGGGTTTGTCGGCGAGAGCGTTTCCGAACCGTTGCTGCAAGCCGGCATCATGGGCTCGGTATTTGCCTACTTAATCCATATCGATCCGTGGATGGCGCTCGCCGCGATCGCGCTCCTCGTTCCTCAACTGATCTTTGTTCCATTATTGCAAGGCGCGGTGAACCGGTGCACCGGAGCGCGGATTCGGGTCCTGCGGCAGCTCGGTATCGCAATGATCGATCGCACCGACGGCGCCGATGACGAACCCCGCATCCAGCAGGTATTCGCTCTCGATATGGGGATTTTCAAAATCAAATTTACGATGAATTTCCTGATGAATCTTTGCAATCACCTGCAGATCGTGTCGGCGCTGTCGGTCGGGGGCTGGTGGGTCTATACGGGCCATCTCGAAATCGGCGGCGTGGTGGCCTTTATTTCGGGGATCGGACGAATGAACGATCCGTGGGGGGACCTCGTGAATTACTTTCGTGACATCAACGTCACCCAAGTAAAATATCGTTTGTTAGCCGACACCGTCGACCAACTGAACACGCCTATCGTGCCCGTTAATTAGAGCGGCGAGCTTTGTCCCTCACGATCTGTTTGCTTTTAGTACAGCCAAGACCGGCCAGCGAAACCAGCGGGATCAGAAACAGCCTCGCGCCGGAGCGGGAGACCAGACCCGCCCCTGACAAGGGCCCAGCAAGCATCGTTATTTTTGCGGTTTGGTCTGGATCCGGGAAGAGCGAGCCCGGCAGCCTGGCCAAGGTGCCGATCAGCTCGCTCACTCTCGCTCTTGAGCTCGACTATCCCCGAAGTGCGTCAATATTACAGCTGCTCGACGCCGGCGCGGGCGCAGTCTTCATCCTGTTGCGAGGTGCCGCCACCAACACCGCATGCTCCCTCGACGACGCCGTTGCGGATGATCGGCACCGCCCCCTGCCCCATGATCATCTCGCCGCCCGAAGCGGTGGCGATACCGCGCGGCGTCGGTTGGTCGGCACGCGCCGCCATCTCGCCACTCGGCCGGCCAAAGGCGGCAGAAGCGACAGCCTTGCCTTGACAGCCATAGGCTGAGGCCCAGATCGCGCCGTCCATGCGCTGCAGTGCAATCACCCGGCCGCCGGCATCGCACACCGCGGCACTGATCTTGATGTTCATTTGCTGCGCCTTTGCCAGCGCCCCATGCAGGATGCGATTGGCTTCTTCAAGAGTGAGTGTCATCCACCGTTCCCCTCTTCTCTAATTGATGCGATGCCGCGCCATGATAGCGGCAGGCCCATTCAGTCGATCTTTTCGAATTTCTGCAATGACCGCAGATTCGCCGGGTGTGGTCGGCCGGGATAGATCTGCGGCCAGGCCGTCCACGAAACCTCACCGACATAGATGTCGCCGTGCCGGTCGACCGCCAACCCATGCGGCGCGAGGAACTTGCCCAATTCGGTGCCGGCCGGCGTGTCCCCGAAACGCCCGATCAGCCGGCCTTGGTGATCGACGATGCTGACACGCGGCCCGAGATTAGGAATATCGCGGCTGACCGCGGCGGCCGGTCCGACCTCGCCGATATAGCAAATCGGCTGATGACCATAAGGCATGTACATGCCGCACGGCCGATGCAAATTGTTCCACTGCGTCTCGTACTTGCCGTTGCCGTCGAACACCTGGACGCGATGGTTCTCGCGATCGGCGACATAGACCCAGCCGTCGGCATCGGTGCAGATATTGTGGACGATGTTGAACTCGCCGGGACCGGTGCCGGGTTCACCCCATGAAAACAGCAGTTTGCCGTCGGGCGAATATTTGTGAACCCGGGCGTTGCCATAGCCATCCGAAACATAGATCTCGCCCTTTGGCGACAGCGCCGTGTGGGTGCAGCGATGGAACGGCTCGCCGCTCATATAGGGCGCCGGCTTGCCGGGAACGCCGAGTTCGAGCAGGACCTTGCCGTCGAGCGTCACCTTGCGCACGAAATGGCCGGCATCGTCGGTCAGAAACATCGTGTCGTCAGGCGCCATGTGAACGCCATGGGCGCGCGGATATTGCCCCTCGCCCCACGACCGCAGAAAATTGCCGTTGCGGTCGAAAACCATCATTGGATGCTCGCCGCGATTGAAGATATAGACATTGTCGTTGCTGTCGACACCGACGCCGCCGACCTCCTTGAACGACCAGCCATCGGGCAGTTTCGCCCAATCGGCATTGACGCGGTATTTGAATTCGCCGCTCCCGACGATCATCCGATGCCTCCTTCCCTGGACCTGATGTTCGCTGAGTGATCGGGCGGCCCGTCTCTTAACATGCAGAATGCCGAGGAGGCGAGCCGCATGCCGATCACGTCGCGCCTCCCAAGGCGGAGTCCGCAGAATGGTCCCCCACGCTCCGACTTCGTCAGTTCGATTTGGCGGCCGGATTGACGACAATCTTGCCCACCATGTACGGGTGGATAGAACAGAAATAATGATAGACGCCGGGTGTTGCGAAGGTACGGGAGAAGCTGTCGTCAGTATCGAGCGCCGCCGATGAGAACCCATTGTGGTCCTCCTGCACGCGGTGCACTTCACCATCCTCGTTCTTCCAGATCACTGTCGTACCGGCAGTGATGGTGACATCCGCCGGGGCGAAGGCAAAGTTGTCGATTTTGATCGTCGCCGCTCTTGCCGCGGCATCGGCCACCACGCCGCTGGCACCGAGACTTGGCAGCTCTGCAGCGAGAAGTGCCGTCACTCCGATCGCACCAAAGATCAGACCGAACCGGACGCGGCGCGGGATCGGATTTGCAGTTGCTGACATAGCCCGCTCCCTCACGCGACGAGGGTGCTGTCGGTCAGCACGGGCGCGCTCTTGCTGGCGACGTAATTGACGGTCCTGACGCCGAGATATTTGTGCAGGTCGGCGGCCGGCACCGTCATCGGCCCGGGAGCGGGGGCAGATCCGGGCGCCGGCTGCGGATACGCTGTCGACGCTGCGGTATGAAAGGTAACGTTGCCTTCGACCTTCTGGATGATCTGGTGGATGTGGCCGTTGAGCACGGTCACCGAGCCGAAGCGCTTCAGATAGCTGAGCGCACGGCCGGCATCCTCGGTCCCCCAGCCCCATTGCGGATAGATTGTCCACATCGGCAGATGGGCAAGGACGACGATCGGGGTGCTGGCCGAACGGCCGGCAACATCCTTTTCCAGCCATTCGAGCTGGTGGTCACCCAAGGTTGCAAGCCCCGCCGATTTGAACCCGGGTTGAAAATTGAAGACGTTTATCAGCGCGATAAAATGGACGCCGGCAATGTCGAAACTGTACCAGCCCCTGCCCTGCGTATTCTTGCCATAGCGCGCAAGGTAGGCCTTGCCGTTGCTGGCGTCGGCAACGTCGTGCTCGCCGGGAATAAAGAATACCTGCTTGTTCGCTCCCTTGACGACCTGATCGGCGGTGTCCCACTGCTCTTCCTTCGACAGGTGACTGATGTCGCCGGTATGGACCAGGAAGGCCGGCTGGGTCGGCATTGCCTTGATCTTGGCAATCGCCTCGCCGAGCGTGGTGGTCGGGTTCGGGTTTGCCGGCAAGTGAAAGCCGATATGGCTGTCACTGATCTGCACAAAGGTCACATCGCCCTGCGCTGCCTGCGCGGCGGCGGCTGAGCCGATCAGCCCAAGCGTGCGCGGCACCCCGCCGCTTAAACTCCAAACAACACCGGTGCCCGCCCAAGTCATGCACTTCAAAAGACCGCGGCGATTGATGTTCGTCCCGCCTAACAGCCTGGTATCGTCACGATCGGCCATCTCTCTCTCCTGAATGGTGTGTGTCGCGCCGATCCAGACCGGAGGCTTGCGTGATTTATTCCCGGATGCCGATCGCGATCAGCGAGCGCGGCGGCTGCGGCAGATTAGCCGCAACCTGCCCGATCGGAATGTCGCTACTGGTGGTGAACCCGGACGGCGCGGCAGTGCCGATCGGATCGGGCCTCGCCCCCTAGCAGCGCATTCTCTTTTTTGGTCAACGGATGTGAGCTACGTTGCGAAGGAGCCGCCGTCGATCCACAGTTCGGCGCCGGTGACATACGAGGCTTCGTCCGAAGCGAGAAACAACACGGCGTAGGCGACCTCCTCAGGCCGGCACGGCCCATCGGCACCTGCCGCAACACCCGCGCGCGGACTTCCGGATCGGCGGTGCGCCCGGAGGAGCGGCGGTGCATCTGCGGGAACCTGCGTAGCTCCGCCTCGCTGGATGGTCCGCCAACCGGAGCTGACGCATGAAAGCCTTTGCGTTTTATGGCGTGGCCATATCCGCTTGGAGGTCATCTCCGAGGCGATCTTGACGGCCGGCTGGTTTGCCGGGGGCCTGACCGACATCCATGACGTTGCGGGTTAACGATATTCGGGCGCGGTGGCCCCTTCCAGAAGCGAGAGTGAAATGATGAAGCTGGACAACAAAATCGCCCTGATCACCGGGTGTGCTTCAGGGGTGGGCCAAGCCATGGCCAAAGAGTTCGCGCGGGCCGGCGCGCATGTCGGAATTAGCTATCATACAGACAAAGCCGGCGCAGAGGAGAGCCGCCATTGGGTGGAAGCGGCGGGGAAGAGAGCCGTCCTGCGGCAGCTCGATGTACGCGACGAAGCGAGTGTCGCCGCCTTCTTCGACGCGATAGTGAGCGAGCTCGGGGTGCCCGACATTCTCGTCAATGATGCCGGCGTGGGCAGCAGTGGGACGACGGTCGCCGAGATGACAACCGAGGAATTCGACCGCGTGATCAAGACCGACCTTTACGGCCCGTTCTTTTGCAGCCGCGAGTTCATCCGCCTGCGCAAGACGGCGGGGGGCAATGGCAAGATCATCAACATTACCTCGGTCCATGAGGCGATACCAAGCCATGGTAGCGCGGCTTATGGCGCCCCCAAGGGCGGGCTTTGACATTCACGCGCTCGCGCTCGCGCCGATGCACATCAATGTCAATGCGATCGCGCCAGGTCTGATCCATATCCCGATGACCGCCGAACGCATCGAAGACCCGAAAAAAATGAGAGAGCAGCTCCCGAACATCCCTTGGAAGCGGCCGGGAGGACCCTGGGAAATCGCCCGCTTAGCGCTCTGCCTTGCATCGGAAGCCTCTGACTACGTTACCGGCCAGAGCTTCACGATCGATGGCGGGCTCGAGATGAATTGGGGCCGAGGCGCCTAAATCGATGCCGGTGAAATCAGACCGAAAAGCGCCCACTAAGCGTCGTGCTAATCGTGGCATGGATGCTGAGGGCGCTCGCATCCGCCAGTGGATCACTCGGACGCCTGGCCGCAAGGACGTGTTGGTAGCGAGCGGCGAACTCGAGCACCTAGCCACCTCTGGCAGCATTGCGATCGCACCATCATCCGGTCCGAGATGGCGGCCGGCCGTATCGCCTGCACGCGCACTGGCGGGCCGCTGCTGTTTGGGCGGATTTAGGAACGGTTCGATATTGCCGCAGTGCTAGAGGAGCTGCTCGAAGGGCGCAGCTTCTGCCTCCGGATCAGCCAGAGCATGTACAGCGGTTCGATCGCCCGGGCAGCCCCCGTTGCGAGCGCTGCGCGGGCTTCCCGCACGAGGCGGTTTTATGATTGGTGTTCCGGCACACCCGGCAAGGGGGTGCGGGATGGAGCGAAGCCTTGGCCAATTTGGGGATCGTCGCCTCGAAAAGGGGGGCGATGCTTCTCGACCGTATGGGGCATTTGGAGACCAGCTGCGTGCGCCGTCTGGCGCAAGGCCGGGAAGAGGTCGAGATC
>JAFAOB010000109.1 GCA_019238055.1 Alphaproteobacteria bacterium | reverse complement strand
GTGTTCGCCCGTCTGCGCAGTTTCGCTTTCAACATCCTCAAAGCCAACCGCTCCGGCACGCTCAGCCAGGACCGCTACCGCGCCGCCCTCGCCGGCGTCGACAATCTGCTCAGACTTCTCGTCATCCCATAGCGTTGAACAGCCCTGACCTGTCGGTAAACGAGCTGAGGACCGACCCTGTGCTTGAGCTGTACCCGGATCGGGCGCTGCCTCTGCTTCAATGTCTGGTTGCGACTGCCGATAAGCGGTTATGGGCGCAATACTGCCGTCTTGCGGCTGAGCTCGGAGCCGGCAGGGCAGGGGCCTCTCCGGTCTATGCAGTGGGCTCGGTTGAACGACAACGGGAAGAACGAGCGCCCAGGTGGAGCGAATACGTCATCGGGGCCAAGCAGGAAGCAGCCGGGCGGTGCCGGCTCGCGCAACGGGGCGCTCCTCCTGTTTTTGCCGGGGCGCCTTCCCCGCTTGGCGCATTTGGGGCGACGGCCTTCGCCGATTTCATAGCGGGCCGGCGCGGGCCGGCGGAGCTGCTCGCCGAGATCGACGTGATCGAGCAGGAATTGGTCGACGCCTTCGAGAGGGCCGGCCGCGCCGGGCGCTTTTGCGCAGTCGGTTTTTGCAACGGCGCCAAAAGAGAGGTCGAGCCCGATTGGTTTGGCCGCATCGGGCTCGATTTCGCGCACAACGAGATCCGGTTGCCGGACGGATCGGTTATTGCCGGCATTGGGGCGACGCTGGCCGCTTCCGATATGGCCGAGCGCCGCGCGCGCGAGCGGCCGGCTCACGCAATGTTACGAAAAGCGCTCGTTGCCTTGTGGGAACGCGGCGCATTCACCGCCGGGACCGGCAACGAACGAGTGCTGGCACTGGTCCTCCAGGAGCTTCGGCTGTCCGCCTCCGACCCGCCCTACGGCTTCAAGAGCGCGGAAACCATCCGCAAATTGCGCAAGACGTTGCAGATGTCGGGCTAGCTGTGGTGACAGGCCGCGCTGATTACGCGCGGAAACTCGCTTCGATTGACCACATTACCGGGGGACACGTCGGCTGGAACGTCGTCACTTCGGCCAATCTTCGGAAGTGCATAACTTCGCTTGCGAAACCCATCCCGTATGGCTGCCCAGCTCTGCAGGCCATCACTTGCCATGTCATCCGGGAACGATCTGGCTGGTTGTCACAGCCTATCCGGCCCGTACAGGAGCGGCGACGACCGTCAAGCGGCGCTTGTGCGCTCCAAACCGATCGTTATCGCTCCAGACCCCACCGTTGATAACATTGTTTAATTGCGCGTATGGATGTTAGACGCACCTTCGGCAAATCAATATCATGAAACATATTCGCATAGCGTTTGCGGTTTTTGGGAGTGACCACTGCAATGTGGTGAATCATGTCCCATTTTATGCTATCTCGACCACCTTCCAAAGCGCCGACTCTTTCACGCTCAAATATTGTTCTGCGGAAGTACCAGAATAAGCTTGCTGGTGTGGATATGTCTAATAAGATCAAGCCCGTCGCTCGCAAGAAGCGTTGCGGCATACACTTTGAGTAGTTTCCATCTATAACCCACTTCTCTCCGGTGATTGCTGCATCGTGCAGAGCCACAAATTCGTCTGTTGGACGTAACTCCCAATCCGTGTTCGGGAGGTGGTAAAGCAGATCAAGATGAACTACCTCTAATCCACGCTTTCGCGCGATGGCTTCCGCAAGTGTGGACTTATGGAAAACCCGGCGAAATCTCCATAAACTACTGATTACATTATCAAATCTGTTTGTGACATCGGACAGTATCGGCCGAAACCGTCCGGCGAGATTGTGCGCGGCTGTAGACTATGTTTTGATCTCGCGACCAGCTCGCGATCTTGGCCAGAGCGGAGGCGGGTGGTCGGGCTGGGTGGTGATGACGGCCCAGGATATGACCAGTGTGTCATCGGTTCATTCGATGCGGAAGGCTTGGATCATCGTCGCCAATACCAGGGTCGCTTCGGTAACCGCGAATTGCGCGCCGATGGCGAGGTAGGGCCGGGCGAAACCCTGGCGCTGCCTCCCCGAGCGATCCGGCTGCCGGCCAGCGAAGCCCCCCGGCGATCGGATTACCGGGGCTGCCCAAAGGCCTGTGCGGTTATTACGTCAGCAGCGAATGGCGATTACGGGAAAAAGGAGGCGGCGCGATATTACGCCAGTAATTTGGAGTAATTATTATGATGATGCGAGCTAATCAGGCTAGCGAGGGGCTTTGGCAACACCAACGACCGATCCAGCGCGAACAGTGTCGCCCGCATCATCTGGCGTTGTGATCGAGACGCCGCGGTTACGCATGCGATCTTACCGCATTAACGACCTTGCCGATTTGGTAGCACTGGCTGGCAATTGGGAAATCTCGCGTTGGACGGGCACTATTCCGCACCCCTACACCGAAACCGACGGGCTCGATTGGATCGCCAAGGTGCAAGAGAACCATGCGACCGGTCGGCCGAGCCGCTTTGCTATCGCGTTAAAGCAAACCGACCGCTTGATCGGCGGTGTAGGACTCGACGGCAGCACCGGCGACGGCAGTGAAGAGCCCGCGCTCGGTTATTGGTTGGGGCAGCCTTATTGGGGCAACGGATACGCGCGTGAAGCCGCGGCTGCCATCATCAATTACGGATTCCGGGTCCTCAGTCTCGAAACGATCCGCGCCCATACCGATCCGGGCAACGCAGCCTCACAAAAAGTTCTCCTAGCGTGCGGCCTAAAACGGATCGGCGAGATCGAGCTTCTCCAGCCAACCCACAGCGGAGAGCGGCATGCGCCGTTATTCCGCATCTTGCGGCACGAGCCTTGAACATGAATTTTCCGCAAAGCCCTCATTTCTATGTTTTGATCTTGCGGCCGACTTGCGGTCTCCGCCGGAGCGGAGGCGGGTGGTCGGGCTGGGGGGTGACGACGGCCCGGGATATGACCGGTGTGTCATCGGATTGTTCGATGCGGAAGGCCTGGATCATTGTCGCCAATACTAGGGGCGCTTCGGTCAGCGCGAATTGCCCGCCGATGGCGAGGTGGGGGCCAAGCGAGGCCTCGGCGCTGCCTCCCCGAGCAATCCGGCTGCCGGCCGGCAAAGACCGCTCCGGCGATCGGATCGCCGCGGCTGCCCAAAGCCGTGCGCGGCGATGACGTCAGCAGCGCTTGACCAGTTCAAGTGCGGCGTTACGACGATGCCGCCTGCGGTGCGGCTTCGGGGACGTCGAACTCCTGCGAGATGTCGCGGTTGGTGCGGTCAGGGAGAAACGCCGTGGCGCTGATGCTGACAATGGCACAAAAGAGGATATAGATCGCAACCGCATATCCCGAGTGGAACGTTGCGAACAGTGCGGTCGCGATCAATGGCGCCGGGCCGCCGGCGATGACCGACGACAGGTGAAAACCGAGCGAGGAGCCGCTGTAGCGCAACCGCGGGGTGAAGCACTCGGCGATCAGCGCCGCCTGCGGACCATACATCATGTCGTGCGGGACAAAGGACAGCACGATCGCGAGAAAAATCAGCCCCGGTACCATGCTGTTCATCATCGTGAAATAGATAAAGGCGAACACCCCGGTTGTGGCCGCACCGATCAGGTACATCCGCTTGCGGCCGATGCGATCCGAAATATGCCCGGCCAGTGGCGTGGTAACGGCCGAGAAGATAGTCGCGACCAAAACGGCGGTCAGCAGGAAGTCGCGTGACATACCGGAGACCTTTGTTCCATAGACAAAGACAAAGGCGGCGTAGACATAGAACGGACCTTGCTCCGCCATGCGGCACAACGCGGTCAGGATTATCTGCTTGGGCTGACGTTTGATCACTTCGAGCACCGGGGTGCGTTCGACGCGGCGTTGTTCCAGAAGCCGCGAGAAAACCGGCGTTTCGAGAATGCCGAGTCGGATATACATCCCAATCCCGACCATTACGATCGAAAGCCAGAACGGGACGCGCCAACCCCAGGTGAGAAACTGGTCGCCCGAAATCGCGCTGAAAGCAAGCACCGCGAGATTGGCAAGAAACAATCCCGCCGGACCACCCCATTGCGGCCAGGAGGTGATGAACCCGCGATGGGCGTTGGTCCTCGCCCATTCCATCGCGATCAGTGTGGCGCCGCCCCATTCGCCACCGATCCCGATACCTTGAATAAAGCGCACCACAGTCAGGATGACCGCCCCCCAGATGCCGATCGACGCATACCCGGGGATAAAACCGACAGCAAAAGTCGACAATCCGGTCAACAACAGGGTCGAGATCAACGTCACCTTGCGGCCGATGCGGTCGCCGTAATGACCGAACAGCGCAGCACCCACCGGACGCGCGATAAAGCCGACAGCGTAAATGCCGAATGCTTGCAAAATCCCGGCGAGCGGCGCGGATGACGGAAAATACAGTTTGGCGAAGACCAGCGGGGCAACGATAACGTACAGCAGAAAATCGTATGCCTCGATGATGGTTCCGACGGTACCGGCGACAACCGCGCGGCGCAATTGCCGGCTGTGCTCGGCCGCAGACAGCGGGCTCGCAGCAATTCCGGTTGCTGACATGACGTTACTTCCTCCTCTTCGGGCCGCGATGGCTCGCCGTTTTTGGTTGACGCCCGGTGTCCAAGGATGCCGGTCCGCCCTTTCTAGCGATAATGCTTTGATAAGGAAAGTAAGCTGATGCAACGGGGGACGAGTTTAAAGGCTTACCAGCCGCCATCGACCCCGATCGCCTGGCCGGTGACAAATGACGCGGCGTCGGAGGCAAGAAAAGCGATCACCGCCGCAACCTCGTCGGGGCTGCCGAAGCGACCCATCGGAACCGCTTTCGAGCGTTCGGCAAAGCCGATTTCGAGGTCGTCGCCATATTCGCGGCGATTGGTGCTGATCGCCCGCGAGGTTCGGATCGGTCCGGGGCAGACCGCATTGACCGTGATCCCGATCGGCGCCAGATCAAAGGCGAGCGATTTGGTAAACCCGACGATCGCCGCTTTAGAAGCGGCATAGGTCGCGCGATGCCGGCCCGGACGAAACGCCGCCTTTGATGAAACATTGATGATCCGGCCCCAGCCCGCCTTGCGCATCGCCGGGACGGCGGCGCGTGACATCAAAAAGCAGCCGCAGGCATTGACGCCAAGAGTGCGATCCCAGGCCTCGACCGGCACGTCTTCGATCTCATTGCGGTCAGCGCCCTGCGGCGCGCCCGCATTGTTGACGAGGATATCGAGCCGGCCATAGCGGCTCAGCACCTCTTCGACCATGCGGCCGGCATCGGCCTCGACGCTCACATCTCCCAGGCTCGACGACGCTGTGCC
>JAFAOB010000026.1 GCA_019238055.1 Alphaproteobacteria bacterium | reverse complement strand
GCAATTACTCAAATAGTTGATAATCGTTAGACTTTTACACGCATTTCAGGACCAATTTGCCGTGCACAGACGCATATGGCGCAGCGACTGTTGATAGAGCATCACACCTGTAATATGCGCAAAAAGGGAGGTGCAACTGTAGTGCTAAACTCAAAAACGCCACCGCCAATCGGCCAAGTCGGGTTAGCACTGCCATTGATGCCGCTCCCCACAGCCCGCCAAAATGCCGGGGAGACTGATATTTTTAAATTGAACGGCACTGGCATTTACACATTGGGTCTACATGCGAAAATCTCTTAAAGCAGCTTATAGAAGATCGCAGACATGCCACAATGGAACTTGAAAAACAACGCTTGATAATATCATCGAACTGACACAGTTACCTTATAGGCTTTTAGATGGGATGAGGATAAACTCTGTTTCTGCGGACGAGGGGAGGAATGAGCTTAAGGCCGTTCGGGGCAGAAATCTCAATTTTCAGCCCTCAGTTTCCTCAAGGCCAATGCCGTTAGCGATTGATCAACTGGGCGCTCCCCCGATCAGTTGAAGCCTCGTCCAATCGCAGGATTAGCGTGGCCAACGGAGGCAAAGCCAGCGCGAGCGAGGCCGGCCAGTCGCGCCAAGGGGCCGGCTCGGCCCTGGCCTCGCGGCCTCTATTGAAATCGGAGCCGCCGTAGCACGCCGCGTCGGTGTTTAGCAAAGCGCGCCACTTTCCAGCTTCCGGCACGCCCAGCCGGTAGTCGTTACGTGGAACAGGTGTGAAATTGGCAATCGCGAGAAGCGGTGCGCCATTGTTGCCGGGCATTCGCAGATAGGCGAAGACGCTTTGTTCCCGGTCGTCCACGACAACCCATCGATACCCGGTCTCCTCGCAGTCACGTGCATAGAGGGCAGGTTCGGTCGTGTAGATCCGGTTCAGGTCGCGCACCAAGCGTTGAACCCCGCGATGCGCAGGAGCGTCGAGTAGATCCCAGTCCGGCTGCGCATCGTGGTTCCATTCCGACTCCTGGCCAAATTCGGTGCCCATGAACAGCAATTTCTTGCCGGGATGGCTCCACATGAAGCCAAGATAGGCGCGCAGGTTGGCGAAGCGCTGCCAGTGGTCGCCCGGCATACGTCCGAGTATGGAGCGTTTGCCATACACCACCTCGTCATGCGACAGAGGCAGGATGAAGCGCTCCGAATATGCGTAAAGCAGACCGAAGGTCATTGCGTCGTGGTGATAACGGCGGTGGATCGGCTCAAGCGAGAGGTAGTTGAGCGTGTCGTGCATCCAACCCATGTTCCACTTGTAGTGAAAACCGAGCCCGCCCTGATCGGGTGACCGTGTCACGCCGGGCCAGGCAGTCGATTCCTCGGCTACTAGGATCGCTCCCGGGCAGCGCGCGTCGATGGATCGACGCAATTCCTGCAGAAAGGCAACCGACTCGAGGTTCTCCCGGCCGCCATAGATGTTTGGTATCCATTCGCCCTCCGCGCGGCTGTAGTCGCGGTAAAGCATCGCGGCGACCGCATCCACTCTGAGCCCGTCAGCGTGGAAGCGCTCCAGCCAATAGAGAGCGCTAGCGATCAGAAAGCCTCGCACCTCGTTGCGGCCCAGATTGTAGATCAAAGTGTTCCAATCGCGCTGGTATCCCTCGCGCGGGTCAGCGTGCTCATAAAGCGGAGTGCCATCAAACCGCGCTAGCCCGTGAGGGTCAGTTGGGAAATGGGCCGGCACCCAATCAAGCAGCACGCCGATCCCGGCATTGTGGCAACGGTCGATCAATAGTGCGAATTCCTCGGGCGTGCCGAGCAGAGCGTTCGGCGCGAACTGGCTGAGCGGCTGATAGCCCCACGATCCGCCAAACGGATGCGCCATTACAGGCAGGAACTCGACATGGGTGAAGCCCATCCGTTCGACATAGTCCACAAGTTGCTCGGCAAGCTCGGACCAGCCGAGCGGTCTTCCGTCCGGGTGACGAAACCAGGACCCGGCATGTATCTCGTAGATCGAGATCGGCGCGTCCGGTGCCTGCCGCCGAGCCCGCTCCAGGCACCACGCCTCATCCGACCAGCGGAACGGCGCCGGGTCGGCGACGATCGATGCTGTGGCGGGCGGCGGCTCGGCTTGCCATGCCACCGGATCGGCCTTCAACGGCAGCATTCCGCCGTCTGGACCCAGGAGCTCGTATTTGTAGAGGGCCCCCGCCCTGAGCCGGGGAACGAAGATCTCCCATACGCCCGCCTCGTGGCGCAACCGCATCTGGTGGCGGCGGCCATCCCAGGTGTTGAAATCGCCGACAACGGAAACACGGCGAGCATTCGGCGCCCACACCCCGAACCGCACGCCCGGCACGCCGTCCACCACCATCTGGTGCGCGCCTAGGCATTGAGCGAGGTCGCGGTGCTTTCCTTCCGCGAGCAGGTACACATCGAGCTCGCCTAGTATAGGCCCGAAGGAATAAGGATCCTCGGTCTCCTGGATCGGACCGCCCCAGTCGATGCGCAACAGATATGGCCCCGGTCCGGCGCACGGGCCGACGAACAGACCGGTGTGGCGCATGGGGCTGAGCGTCGTCTGCAGGCTCGGCTCGTCGCGGGCGACCGCTGTGACCGCAAAGGCACCCGGCACCATAACGCGCAGGACGTCGCCTGAAACGCTGCGGTGCGGCCCCAGCACCGCGAACGGATCGAGGCTGCGCCCGTCGATGACCGCTTGCAGCGCCGGCGCAATGCGCAGTTCCTCACCCATCCTGCGCCGCCTCGCCGAAGGCAATGATCCTGGCCGCGATACGCGCCAATCCGCGCACCGGAATCCCAAGCCAGGGTGGACGGTTCGCCGCCTCGTAGCAAATTTCGTAAGCCGCCTTTTCCAGCAGAAACAGATCGAGCAATGCCGGCTCGTTTGCTTCCGATACCCATTGCCGCGGGCTTTGCGCATGGCCAACACGGTAAGCTGCAAGGAAGGCCGCGGATGCGTCGTCGACGAATCGGTCCAACACCTTTGCTTGTCCGGGTGAAGCATGCGCAGCATCTTCCGCACGGCCGGAGGCGATAACGACGGCATAGTCGAACGAGCGCAACAGCCCCGCGACATCGCGTAATGGACTAGTTTTGGCGCGCCGTTCTGCCAACGGACGGGCCGGCTCACCCTCGAAGTCGATGATAAACGCGTCGCCAGAGGAGACCAGCACCTGTCCCAAGTGAAAATCGCCATGCACCCGCATCTTCAGCGTATCCGATGCGACCTTGGCCAAGATCTCGATCGCCGCGACTAGGGCCTCACGCTGAGTATGGAGTTCGCCTGCCGCAATTCTTGTCGCCTCGTCGGGCCATTGCGTGACCGAGGCAAGCGCGGCGAGCGCGGCGTCGAGCTGGGCGCACACGCCGTCCGACCAGGTTCGAACATCGTGTGCCGTTACGTTTTCCGGCGCGAAATCAGCGTTGTCGGTCGGGGCGGCGAGAACCGCATGCAATTCCGCGAGCCGGCGGCCGATTGCGGCGGCGAAGTTTCCGTAATTGGCAAGTGTTTCGGCGATATCCTCGCTCTTCGCGTCGGGATCGACTACTTGCGCCGAATTAAGTACTCGCGACAGGAAGTCGAGCGTCCAGCCCCAGCCATCGCCTTGATTGCGGATGAAACCCTGGACCAGGACGATCGTGTGCGGTGTGCCATCAGCATCATACCTCGTTACATCGCCCAATAGCGGCGCCGTATTGGCGTAGCCACGTTCAGTGAGGTAGCGGCCCATCTCCGCTTCAGGGTGGGTTCCCGGAAAGACGCGCCGCACCAGCTTGAGCACCGCGAGATCACCGATGATCAGCGAGCTGTTCGACTGCTCTGCCGACAGGCGGCGGATTTCCGGCGCGGGCGGGAACTCGATTCCGGCCAGCCGCGCGGTGGGCAGGAAACGGAGCTCGCCCGCAGCGAGCTGCCGGACAGCCGCTACCGACAGCGCCCGCAACACTGCGATCGGCAGCGCGTCGGTGGAGAAAGCGTCGGTCAGGAAACCCACCCGCCGGCCGCGCCGCACCCGCGCCAGGGCAAGCTGCTGTGGCAAGGCATCGCCGGTATCGTCTTCCCAGGCGATCGTCAGCGGGAGGAGATAGTTCGCGGTGCGGTTCGAGAGGCTGACCTCTACTTCGGTCAATATTAGATCGACCCCGCCGCCGGATATTGGCTCGGCAACCGAGATCCTGATGCCCTCAATACGTGCGTCCTTAGATGCGAACCAGCGCCGGCGCGCCAGGTAGGCCGGCAGTGCCTCTTGCTCCAGCACACGCCGTTCCGCTGGAGCCAGCATATCGCCGATCCCGCCGCGCAATACTAACGTTGTTAGCTCGGCCATTGGTGCGGGTACCGGCAGATGCCAATCCGGCAGACTGGCGTCGGTGGACAGGATGAACCAATAGAAGCCAAACGGCGGCAGCGTGAGCAAATAGGGCAACTGGCCGATCGGCGGAAAGGTCGAGCCGCCGGTCAGATCCACCGGGATGCGCCCGGCAAAGTCCGAAAGTCGGAGCTCGACCGCCTGGATCACCCGCGAAACGTTGCAGACACACAGGATCGTCTCGTCTTGGTACTCGCGCAGATAGGCGAGGACCTTGCGATTGCCGGGGTACAGGAAACGCAGCGTGCCTCGGCCGAATGCCTTGTGGCGCCGGCGCACTGTCAGCATCCGCCGCGTCCAGTTCAATAGCGAATATTGGTCGCTCGCCTGCGCTTCGACGTTGATCGCTTCAAAACCGTAAACCGGGTTCATGATTGGTGGAACCGCGAGGTTCTCGGGACTGGCGCGGGAGAACCCACCATTACGATCGGGCGACCATTGCATCGGCGTGCGCACCCCATCGCGATCGCCAAGGCGGAAGTTATCCCCCATGCCAAGCTCGTCGCCGTAATAGATGACCGGCGTCCCTGGCATGGACATCAACAGCATGTACATCAGCTCGATGCGGTTGCGGTCATGTTCTAACAGCGGCGCGAGGCGCCGACGAATCCCGAGGTTGAGCCGAGCGCGCCGGTCAGCGGCGTAGGTCTGCCACAGATAGTCGCGCTCCTTGTCGGTGACCATTTTAAGAGTCAGCTCATCATGGTTGCGCAGAAAGATCGCCCACTGGCAGTTTTCCGGTATCTCCGGCGTCTGGCGCAGGATGTCGCTGATGGGAAAGCGATCCTCCTGGGCAATCGCCATGTACATCCGCGGCATCAGCGGAAAATGAAATGCCATATGGCACTCATCACCGTTGCCAAAATATTCCTGGGCGTCCTCGGGCCATTCGTTGGCCTCGGCCAGCAGCATGTGCCCCGGCGCATAATCGTCGAGCGCCTTGCGCAACTGTTTCAAGATCGCATGAGTCTCGGGCAGGTTTTCATTGCTGGTGCCCTCGCGCTCGACGAGATACGGCACCGCGTCGAGGCGGAGCCCGTCGACGCCGAGATCGAGCCAGAAGCGCATGATGCCGATGACTTCCTGCAACACCCGTGGATTGTCAAAATTCAAATCGGGCTGATGCGCGTAGAAGCGGTGCCAGTAATAGGCTTGCGCCACCGGATCCCAGGCCCAGTTCGACTTCTCTGTGTCGAGAAAAATAATCCGAGTGCCCGCGTACGCGTCGTCATGGTCGGACCAGACATAATAGCGCCGCGCCGCCGAGCCCGGCTTCGCGTGGCGAGCACGCTGAAACCACGCATGCTGATCGGAGGTGTGATTGATTACCAGTTCGGTGATGACCCGGATATCGCGCGCGTGTGCGCCGGCAACGACCTCGCGGAAGTCAGCCAGCGTCCCGTAGCTGGGATGCACGCCGCGGTAATCGGCGATGTCGTAACCGTCGTCGCGGCCCGGCGACGGGTAGAACGGCAGCAGCCAGATCGCAGTAACGCCAAGGCTCGCGATGTAATCGAGCTTCTGCAACAGGCCTGGAAAATCGCCAATCCCGTCGTTGTTCGAGTCAAAGAACGTTTTGACATGAAGCTGATAGATGACCGCGTCCTTGTACCAGAGCGGGTCGGTCATGACCGACGATTTGCGCTTGTTCTTCATCGCGGGGCACCCCCAAGGGGTCGGATCCGCCAGATCGCAAACGGCAGTGCCGCCGGGTCGAGGCGGATATGTTGTATTTTCCCATGCCAAGCGAAGGTGCTGTCGCCCATCAGATCGTCGACCGCCACCGCGGCTGTATCGGGTAGACCCCAGAGCCACAGCGGAACCTCGATGTCGCATTCCTGGGGGAAGTGCGGGTCGAGGTTGACCGCCACCAGAACCACGTTCTGCAGGTCGGCGGTTGCCTTGGAGTAATACAAAACTTGTTCATTGTAGGCGTTGTGGAAGCTGAGCCCGAGATGAGTCTGCAGCGCCGGATTAGCCCGGCGGATGTGGTTTAGCTGGGTGATCTCGGCGACAATGTTGCCCGGCGCGTGCCAGTTCCAGGCGCGGATCTCGTATTTCTCCGAGTGCAGGTACTCTTCACGGCCCGACAGGGCGCGCGCCTCGCACAGCTCAAAGCCATTATAGATACCAAACAGCCCCGAAAGGGTGGCGGCGAGTGCCGCGCGGATCAGGAACCCTGGCCGCCCGGATGTCTGGAGAAAAACGGGATTGATATCGGGCGTATTGACAAAGAAATGCGGGCGGAAGAACTCGCGTGTGTTCGTTGTCAGCTCCGTCAGATATTCGGTCAGTTCGCCCTTCGTGTTGCGCCAGGTGAAATAGGTGTAGGATTGGGAGAAGCCGAGCTTGGCTAGCTGATACATCACTTTGGGCCGCGTGAACGCCTCCGCCAAAAAGACCGCATCCGGGAACCGGGCACGTACATCGCCGATCACCCATTCCCAGAACGGCAGCGGCTTGGTGTGCGGATTGTCGACGCGGAACAGGCGCACACCCTCGCTGGCCCAAAACAGCACGATGTCGCGCAGCGCAAACCACAGCGACGGAATAGCGCCCGCGGCATAGAAGTCGACATTGACGATGTCCTCGTACTTTTTCGGCGGGTTCTCGGCGTACCGAATCGAGCCGTCGGGTCGCCAGACAAACCAATCCGGATGCTTGCGCAGCCAAGGATGATCGGGTGCGCACTGGACAGCGAAATCGAGCGCCAACTCCAGGCGACTTGCGGCCGCAGCGTCGCGTAATCGACGGAAATCGTCGAGCGTGCCAAGGCTTGGGTGGATCGCGTCGTGACCCCCCTCAGCACTGCCGATTGCGTAGGGGCTCCCCGGATCGTTCGGCTCGGCGAGCGGAGAATTATCGCGGCCCTTGCGATTGATGCGCCCGATCGGATGGATCGGCGGGAAATAGACTACATCGAAGCCCATCGCACGGATCGCTGGCAGCCGCGCGATCACGTCATCGAACGTCCCGTGGCGGGCGGCGTCGCCGCTTTGCGAGCGCGGGAACAACTCGTACCAGCTTGCGAAACCGGCGGCGCGGCGCTCGGCGTCAACCGGGAAATCAATCGAATGGCGAGAGGCGTGCGGTCGAATTCGCGCCGATGCCATCAAATTTGCCGTTGCTGGAGCCAGCAGCAGGCGTCTTCGTTCCTCTGGGTTGGCCTTTTGAAGCGTCTTGGACAGCGAAGCGAGTGCCGCGGCGACAGGGCCGTCCGCCTGCATTGCGCTTTCCTCAATCAAAAGACGACCCTCCTCAAGCTCCACGTCGATCGCCAGACCGCCGGCATGCTTCTTTTCAAGTTCCTCGGCGAAATTCCCGAATTGGTCTTTCCATGCGAGCACCGTAAATACGTGACGACCAAGGCGGGCGAGAGGAAAGCGGCCTGTCCACCGATCGTTGCCGAGGGGTGTCATTGCCACCTCGCGCCACTCCGGGTCATCTTCGGGCCGCCACAGTAGCGCAGCAGCAAGCCGGTCATGTCCGTCCGATATCAGGTCGGCGGAAACCTCGACCAATTCACCGACGAGGCGCTTTGCAGAAAAGCGTCCGTCATCGACGGACGGGCTGACCGCATCGATCGCAATCCGGGGCGCGGCTGCGGCCGCGGCCACGTCGAGTGGGAACGTGCTAATTGGTGTGGTCGCGACCGCCGATAAAATTTTAACCTCGCCCGGTCCGAGCGTAATCGCGCCATCGGGCCCGACCGGGGGATTGTTGGTTTGATCCTCGAGCATGGCGCCAGGAAGGCCGCTCGTCGTCAACAGCGGAGCGACCCAGACCCGGCTCGGCTCGTCGAGGTCTGCGTTGACGAGTACTAGCCTGGGCAGAGCTGAACTGTGCCTGTCGGCGCAGCCTGTTAACAGCAAGGCGGCGGCCGGTGCATACGGCGGCGAAAGAGTCCGCACCGAGCCGATGGCATGTGCCCCCGACAGAGCGGCGCGCCGCGCATTTACGGCTGCGATCTCGGTCGTCAAATCAAACGGCGCTTCGGCGACAAGATGCTCGAAATCCGCGGGCCGGTCGCGCGCCGGATCCATATCCCGCGTCGCGCCAAATTCAAAGCCCATCGGAATCAGCCAGCCCATTCCGTAGGTTGCCGTAAACGCGATCGCACGATCTGCGGCCCGTCGCGCGCGGCCGGAATCGGTGAACGCGCCGCCGAGGCGATGATCGAACGGCGCCTCCGGCATCGCGATCAGCGGCGCGATTTGGCTCAGGCGATCAACGGCTTCCCCGAACCCGCCGGCACGGTAGTCCCATGCGTGAGAACAGTGGGCGACCAGATCGAAGCCGCACGCGGCCAACCCCATCGCCTCGGACGGGTCAACTCCAAGCGTCGAAGCCACGAAGCAGGGATCGGTATGGCACCTTCGCACCACAGCGATCACGTCGCGCCAGAGCGTCGCGGGTAAGCGGTGCGGGCGGATGCACCGGAAACCGGCTACCCCGGCATCAGCCCACCCAATCAATCGCTTCGCCCACCACTCGATAAAGCCAGAGCGGTCAGTGTCGATGCACAATTCGGCCACGCCGCGCGGCCGCGGCGGCGACCGTGGGTCGGGAGGCTCATCATCCGTGTCGATGCGGTACCAGCCGAACGCACCGGTGCACAGAGCCGATTCGGAAGCGACCTGATCCACGACGATATCGAGAAACAGCCGCAGTTGGCGGTCTCTGGCCTCGTCCGCCAATCGCACTAGAGCGGCGATCGCTTCGCCCGTGCCCAGCCGGGGATCCAGGCGATTGTGATCAGCGGTAAGGAATAGATTGCCGGATCGTCCCGGCATGAAAGGGGGCGCGATGATGACCGCATCGAAGCTCATCGCGGCAATCCGATCGAGGTGATTGGTCCACGTGTCGATCGGTCCAGCGAGCAGCGGATGGAGATAGTAGAAGCAGGTTCCAGACATGATTTGGCGCGACCGTCCTCTTCCCATAGTTACGGGCCGAAGGCGGGCTTGAATCTTAGATAAAGCTGCTCAACAATCTAGCAGGTCCTCGGTTCCTGAATAGAGGTATGTGGGGGCACCATTGAGTTGACCCGCCTCGCCGCCGCACTGGCTTGCGGTGGCGCACTGGAATGGGATGGTTCAAATCAGCCAGCCAGGCGCAGCGCTTTCTCAGCCCACGATTAAATAAACAACCTGTTCCATCTCCACCGCGATCACGTCACTGCCGCCGAGCTCCGAGCCGCCAGAATGCAGACATTCCGCGTTTGGGCTGAAATCAGCAGCTTTGCCGTCACCAGATAAACCGCTTACCTGCCCCGGTCATCTGAAGCCCGATGACACGGCCGAACAAGTTGACGATGCCCTCCAACATCCGACAGAAGCCGCACGGAACATGGGGAATCGCCAAAAATTGACCTACTTCGCCGGAACAGAAAAGCGGCGGCAGATGTTGCGTATAACGGGAGAAGGGGAACATCCATGAAGATTACCGGCTGGCATTCTCCGCCAGAGGCATCGGCCAGCGAGCGTAACGGGGGCGTGAGAGTGCGTCCTCCGGTTCGCCCTCGACATCTCTTGGATGAACGCGCGCACCCGGTCGCGCCGGCCGGCTTCAATCGGGTCAAACCAGTCGTCGAAACGATAAACCGCCATCTCGGCTCCCGGCTGAAGGGAGGCCGTCTTCGTGCTATTGTCGCTCATGGCGTGGTCTCCACCGGCGCGCAAACGCCGGGTTTGTTGGGAT
>JAFAOB010000306.1 GCA_019238055.1 Alphaproteobacteria bacterium | reverse complement strand
TGTGCTGGCCGACCACGGCGCCTTTGACGCCTGCGCCGACCCGACCAAGTACCCGGCCGGCTTTTTCAGCATTTGCACCGGCTCCTACGACATCCCGGTCGCCCATGTGACGGTCGACGGTGTCTACACCAATAAGGCGCCGGGCGGGGTTGCTTATCGTTGCTCGTTCCGAGTGACGGAGGCCTCGTATTTCATCGAGCGGATGGTCGATGTGCTGGCGCGCAAGCTGGGCATCGACCCGGCCGAAATCCGACGCCGCAACCTGATCAAGAAGGAGCAGTTCCCGTATTTTTCGGCATTGGGATGGGAATACGACAGCGGCGACTATCTGACAGCACTCGACAAGGCTCTGGAGGCGGTCGACTATCCCAGTCTGCGCGGCGAGCAGCGGCGCAATCGCGAAGCTTTCGCCCGCGGCGAAACCCGCAAATTGATGGGGATCGGCGTCAGCTTTTTCACCGAGATCGTCGGTGCCGGCCCGATCAAGAATTGCGACATACTCGGCCTCGGCATGTTCGATTCATGCGAGATCCGAGTGCATCCGACTGGCAGTGCAATTGCGCGGCTCGGCACGATCAGCCAGGGCCAAGGCCACGCCACCACCTTCGCCCAGATCCTGGCGAGCGAGATCGGTATCCCGGCCGAGAACATCACGATCGAAGAAGGCGACACCGATACCGCACCTTATGGGCTCGGCACCTACGGCTCGCGTTCGACGCCGGTCGCCGGCGCGGCTACGGCCATGGCCGGGCGCAAGATCCGCGCGAAAGCGCAGATGATCGCGGCCTGGCTGCTCGAAGTCCATGACGACGACCTCGAATGGGATGTCGACCGCTTTCGCGTCAAGGGCGTGCCCGAGATGTCGAAGACAATGAAGGAGCTCGCCTTCGCCGCCTACAACAATATCCCGCCGGGGATGGAGCCTGGGCTGGAGGCGGTCAGCTATTACGATCCGCCGAATATGACCTATCCGTTCGGTGCTTATGTCTGCGTCGTCGACATCGACGTCGACACCGGTGTCACCGAGATCCGCCGATTTTACGCGCTCGACGATTGCGGCACTCGGATTAACCCGATGATTGTCGAAGGGCAGGTCCATGGCGGGCTGACCGAAGCGCTCGCGATCGCCATGGGACAGGAGATGGATTACGACCAGTACGGCAACCTGAAGAATGCAAGCCTGCTCGACTTTTTCCTGCCAACCGCGGTCGAGACGCCGGCCTGGGAGACCGACTACACCACCACCCCATCGCCGCATCATCCGATCGGAGCGAAGGGGGTCGGCGAATCACCCAATGTCGGCGGCGTCCCCGCTTTCTCAAACGCGGTCAACGATGCCTTCGCTCATCTCGGCCTGACCCACACGGCAATGCCGCACGATCACTGGCGCGTGTGGAAGACTGCGCAAAGCCTCGGATTGACCGGCGAATGAGGCTCAGCTCGAAGCCTCTTTGCAATCACGTCGAAAGGTGCGAGCGCATTCCGCCAAAATCAGCCTCAGTCATTGGCGGATTACACTTCGCTGATCCGCAGGACACCTTCTGGGCATTGGGGCCGCACATAAAATCCCCTCTCCTGTTCGGTTGCCGGCCGGTTGCGAGGTCAGGCGGCGACAGCGGTCATGATACCCCAATGGAGAGGCAGACGCCGGCTGCGCGCGAGGCGGCCTGACTCGCAACCGTCGAGAAACAGATCGGTACTGATTACGGATTGGGTCTCAGTCGAGCGCTACTGCGCTGCCGCGCGCAGCACTGCGCGGCCGGCGCAGCAGCAGCAACAACGGCAAGCCGATCACGACGAGGATCATCATCAGCATGAAATCGTCGATATAGGCCACCATCGCCGCCTGCCGCGTGGCCTCGGCGTTTAATGCCGCGATCCCGGACAGGTCGGTCAGGCTGTAGGGCGCCTTCAACGAGCTCCAAGCGAGCGGATTGTCAGGCCGGAGCCGCTCGACGAGGCGCGAATGAACAACCTGAGTGTTCTGGGCCAACAACGCCTCGACGATCGAAATGCCGACGCTGCCGCCGATATTGCGCATCAGACTGAAGATCGCCGTGCCCTGGGTTAACATCGGCCTCGGCAGGGTCGAAAACGTGATAATGCTGAGCGGAGTGAAGACGAAACCGAGCCCAAACCCCTGCAGCACCCCTGTTATGATGACCGGCCCCATTCCCATGTAGAGCGAAAACCCGGTCATCTGCCACATCGCCACGGCGGTGACTACAAGCCCCGCCATGATGATCAACCTCGTATCGATGCGGTTGGCTAGGCGGGCAATCAGGATCATCGCGATCATCGTGCCGAAGCCACGCGGCGCGGTGACCAGCCCGGTCGTAACCACCGGATAGTTCAACAGATCCTGCAGCATCGTCGGCAGCAATGTCATCGTGCCGTAGAGCGGGACCCCGATCAGAAACATCATCAAGGTGCCGATCGTGCAATTGGCATCCTTCAAAAGGTCGCGATTTAAAAACGACCGCTCGGTCGCCGTCGCGGTGTGGACGATGAACAGGTAGAAGGCGAGTGCGGCGATCGTCGCCTCGATCCAGATCTCGGTCGAACCGAACCAGTCTTTGAGCTGGCCGCGATCGAGCAGCATTTGCAATGCGCCGATCGCCAGGCTCAGCGTCGCAAAGCCGAACCAATCAAAGGCTTCGCGCCGGCCATGCCGGGTCTCGCGGATAAAAATCAGGATACCGAGCGCGGCCAAGATGCCGAACGGCACATTGATGTAGAAAACCGAGCGCCAGCTGTAGTTATCAGTGAGCCAGCCGCCGAGCGCCGGCCCGATGATCGGGCCGATGATGACTCCCATCCCCCACACCGCCATCGCCCGCGCATGCCGCTCGGGCGGGTTGATCTGGAGCAGCACCGCTTGCGACAGCGGCACCAGCGCCGCACCACAAACCCCCTGCAGCAGGCGGTAGAGGACGATTGCGGCAAGGCTCGTCGCTGCACCGCATAAGACCGAACTGATGGTGAAGCCGGTCACCGATATAAAGAAGACGTATTTGACGCCGAAGCGGCCGGCGAGCCAACCGGTCAAAGGCGTCATGATCGCCGCAGCGACGATGTAGGAGGTGACGACCCAGGCGATCTGATCCTGCGAGGCCGACATGCTGCCCTGCATATGCGGCAAGGCAACATTGGCGATGGTCGTGTCGACCCCCTGCATAAAGGTCGCCAGCATGATCGACACCGTAATCCAGCCGCGGTTCGCCACCGCCGCGGCCGGGTTTTGGGACCTCACTTATCGGCCGCTCGGCTTGTTCCTGTGCCGGCCAGCCAAGCCAGCAAATTGTCCACACGGTCGAGCCACGGTCGGCGATAGCCGGTATCGACTTCAGCCGTGGCGCTGAGCCCGGCGTGGAGAGGGGCGTTCCGATCGAACTTTTCAATGCTCAGGCGGACCGGCAGGCGCTGAACCACCTTGACCCAGTTGCCGGTGGCATTTTCCGCCGGCAGCAGCGAGAAGGTCAGCCCGGTTCCAGGGCTCAAACTCTGCACCCGGGCCGGGAACACCACATCGGGATAAGTGTCGATCTCAACAGTTGCGGGTTGCCCGGGCCGCATATGGGTGAGTTCGGTCTCCTTGAAATTGGCGGTCACCCAGACGCGCTTTGTCGATACCAGATAAAAGAGCGCGGTTGGAGGAGCGCCGGTGTCGACCCCTTGCACCCAGTCGCCGGGTTGGAGCTGGTCGACTTTGGTAACGATGCCCTCTTCAGGGGCGCGGACCACCGTATGGGACAGGTTGAGTTCGGCGCGATCAAGCGCCGCCTGAGCATGCTGCACTATCGGATGCAGGACGACCGGAATGTTGGGATCGCCACCCAGGCTGGCGAGCGTGCTGGCGACGTCCTGTTCCTTCGAGGCGAGCTGTTCTCGGGCAATCTTGTAGGCATGGTTCGATTGGTCATATTGCGCCTGCGATGCCGCCCCGGTCGCTAAGAGCCGCTGCTGGCGCTCCAAATCGCGTTGTTGATAGAGAAGCGTCGCCTCGTTCGCCGCGGCATCCGCCTTTTTCTGCTGATAGGTCGCCTTCATGGCCTCGACCTGGAGGCGCACCGCAGCAAGCTGCGCCTTGGCTTCCTCGACCGCGATCTGAAACGGACGCCGATCGACGATAAACAGCGTCTGGCCCGCCTTTACGAGCTCGTTGTCGTGAACATCGACTTCGACAACGCGGCCCGAGACATCATTGCTGATGGCGATCCTTGCAGCGTCGACATAGGCGTCATCGGTCGAGACATAGCGCCCGGTTGTCAGGAACCAATAGGCCCCGCCGAGCAGCACCACGATCGGCCCGAAAAGCATCAGCGGCAACCGCAACCGCTGCCGCAACGAGCGTCTGGGAAGAATCCCCGGCCGTGCGTCGGGACCAGCGCGCCTGGCGAGAGCCGGGGCCTCGTCTTGGGTGGTCGTCACTGCGACCCCTCCAGCGAAGATAGCGCCCCATTCACCGGTTCGCGCCTTGCATGAGGCTCAGCCGGCCCGGCAAGTGGCGGCGGAGCGCGTGCGGTGATTTCAGCCTGCCCGCAAAACCCAGCGTGGACGCGCTGCAGCAGTTCGATCAGATGGTGTCCTTCCTCATCGGAGAGGTTCACAAAAGCCTGCTGTCGGACCTCGGTCGACAGATCAAGGATACGGACGATTAACGGCCGCGCTTTTTCGGTCAGCATCAGACGGCGGGCGCGGCGATCGCCCGGATCCGGGTGGCGTTCGACCCAGCCATCAGCCTCCATCAGATCGAGGTGTCGAACCAAGGTCATCGGCTTGATTTCGAGCAAGTCGGCGAGACCGGCCTGGTTGATGCCCTCGTACCGGGCGAGATAGCCGAGAATACGGCATTGCGAGCTGTTGAGACCGAGAAACAGCAAGGCGCGCTGGTTGAAGCGTCGGGCGAACAGGCGAGCCACATCGTGGACGAGATAGCCAAAGCTGCACTCGAGATCCATGGATCCTACCGCAAACAACTACCCACAAGCGATTATAAGCTATGATACGAAATTGGCAAATCCGCCAGCCCATTGATCGCGCGGCTGCCCGGCGAGATTTCGATGGCTCCGCTGGCTGGTTATCAGCCGGCCGGCCCGGGTCGCAGGCCCCCTCTGGCGCGAAACGCTCCTGCTTAGCACTACAGTTGCACCTCCCTTTTTGCGCATATTACAGGTGTGATGCTCTATCAATAGTCGCTGCGCCACATGCGTCTGTGCACGGCAAATTGGTCCTGAAATGCGTGTAAAAGTCTAACGATTATCAACTATTTGAGTAATTGC
>JAFAOB010000303.1 GCA_019238055.1 Alphaproteobacteria bacterium | reverse complement strand
CGCAGCAATGCCTGGGTGCTGGAGAACAAGCGCTTGGCGCTGCGCTACGACCGGCTCGGGTTTGTCATTCAGTCGCTGCTCCAGGCGGCCTGCATATTCCTGGTTGCAGGCAGGCTCGCTCGGGAATTCTGAAAACCGCCTCTAAGCGGTATATTGTGCCTTTAACCGACACGTATCTGCTCTTTCCCTATACTGTATTGGGCAACCGCGTGGCTCTCATCGACGCTGAGACTATGCGAACCGACTACCCGAAGGCCTGGTCATATCTAAAATCCTATCGTGATGTGCTCCGCCTCCGGGAAGCGAGAAGAGATTCGCATGGCAGAGTTGTCGAGGCGCCCTTTGATGACGAGGCCTGGTATCGGTTTGGGCGTCATCAGAATTTGGATAAGCAGGAGATTGTCAAACTCGTGGTTCCCCGCCTCGTGGCGAATCTAGGGTGTAGTGTGGACGAGGATGGGTCCCTATACCTTGATAATGTGGATGTTGGTGGGGTCGTGATTGCTGATATAGAGGATCCCTTCTTTATTGCCGGTGTTCTAAACTCTCCAGTAGGAAATTTTATATTTAAACGTATCTCAAAACCCTTTCGTGGAGGCTTTCTCTCCGCGAATAAACAGTATATCGCGCCGTTGCCTATCCCACCTGCCTCTGCGGAGGAGCGATCAAGAGTGTCCGTGAAAGCGCGAGCGCTACAAATGGCCCACACTGCCCGCCGCGACACGCTTGTGAGAATCGCACGGCGGCTGTCCGCTACACGTCAACGCAATAGACCCGAAATTTGGCTTTTCCCGGATCTAAGGACAAAGGACGATTTGATCGCAGCAGCTCCCGCGCGCCTTGATGATAACGAGAAGCGCGAGTGGGCGGATCAGCAATACAATCGTGACCTCACGGCTCTTTACGAAGCGATAGCCGCGCGGTTGCACCCCGGAGCTTCGCTTTCGGCATCGTTTGCCGATGGCGAATTGTCGTTTGCAGTCGATGGCGTGCCGATCGTTTGCCGGATCTTCGTCTCGCCCAGCGAAGGCGAGTTCATCGCGGCACAGTGGAAGGTAATAGCAGCAACTTTTGCGATTACCGAGAAGATAGACGGAAAGAAGCTGGCTAACGCGCTCCGAAAGCTGGCAGTCGCCGACAACCCCGCAGTTGTTCAACAGATCATCACACTCGAACGGCAATTATCCGCAGTGGAGACCGATATTGCACAAAAAGAGGCCGAGATGAACGGACTCGTGTATCGGTTGTATAACCTTTCCCAAGCTGACATCAGTTTGATCGAGGGAGAAGTGAGGCACTCCCGGCCTAGATGATCCTGCAAGGAGGACGTTAAGGAGCGGCCAGCCTGGCTCGACAATGCGCATCGCGACCTCGATGCGGCGGTCGCGGCGGCCTATGGGTGGCCCGCCGATATCGGCGAGGAGGATGCCTTGGCGCGGCTGTTGGCGCTCAATCTCGAACGCGCCGGGGCGGGCCGATAGGCGAGCACAGCAGCGGCAAGCCGGAGGCAGCTTCCGTGAAAAAACCTTTGGCCGGGCTTGACCCACGGCTATCCGGTTCCCGAAATTCGGTTGCAAATTGGGCATTGAAACAACCAGAAGTCCCTCGGCCGGGCTTGACCCGGCCGTCCACGACTTTTCGAGCGCCGCCCCAGCGCCTACAAAGACGTGGATGCCCGGAACAAGTCCGGGCAAGGGATTGCTTGGGATTGTGTTGCGTTGGAGCTTGAACCCTCCCGGGTTGTTCCAGCTCCTGAACCGGACAGCCGTGGGCTTGACCTGGCCACCCACGTCTTTACGGCAGACGATCGTAAAGGTCCTCCCAATCCGGGTTATCTCGATGGATGAGCTGGACCTTCCATGCTCTTGGCCAATGCTTGATGTTGTGTTCGCGCTGCTTCGCCTGAAGGATATCCTGATGCCGCTCAAAGTAGACAAGTTGCTTCAGACCGTATTGCTTGGTGAACCCATCAGCGGCGCCAGTTCGATGCTCCCAAACGCGGCGGATGAGATCCACGGTAGCACCGACATAGAGCGTCCCATTGCGCCGATTGGTCATGATGTATACCCAGCCGACCATTGCTGATGAGTGTCGATAAGTATTTGTCAAAACGCAATCGGACATGGATGGCCCGGTCAAGCCCGGCCATGGGGTGTTGCCGAAGCAAGTAGCAAGTAGGGCGGATCAGCGCAGCGCAATCCGCCGTCTCTCGGTGAAGTTGGCGGGTTGCGCCTTCGGCTAACCCGCCCTACGTCGGTTGTGTATCCGGTCGAGCCGCCGCCCCGTCTTCGCCGTGCTCAAAGGCTACTTGACACAGGGTGAGTGAGCGCTTACTAGCGGCGCGTGGTTACGATCCGACTCGACAGCGACGAACGACGCAAGGCGATTGTCGCAGCGGCATTGCCGTTATTTGCCCGCAAGGGGTTTGCCGGCACCACCACGCGCGAGCTGGCCGAGGCGGCGAACATCTCCGAGGCGCTGCTGTTCAAGCACTTCCCAAGCAAGCAGAAGCTTTACGGCGAGATCTTGCGGCTCGGTTGCGAGGGTGATCCGGCCCTGGAACGACTTTCGGCCCTCGAACCCTCGACACTGACCCTCGTGCGCATGACGCATTACATGGTCCGCTATTTTCTGGGGGCGACCGGATCGGATTCAGGCGAGCGCGACTGGCGTCTGCGCCTCGTGTTGCACAGCTTTCTCGAAGACGGCGAATACGCGCGCCAATTGTTCGAGACGATTTTCGAGCGCGTGCACCCGTTATTCGCAGCCTCGATCGAGGCGGCGGCGGCAGGCGACATGGTGATCGGGTCGGTTTGCCCGGCCAACGGCTTTTGGTTTGGTCATCACGTTGCTGCGATGATGGCTTTTGTTTTCCTGCCTGCGCGGGCGTGTCTGCCGTATCAGGGAACACTCGCCGCACTCGTCGACGAAACCAGCCGGTTCATCCTGCGCGGCATCGGTTTGACCGACACGGCGATTGAGCGCGATCTCGCTGTGGCCCGGGACATGCAACGCGAAATTCCGTCGCCCTGATACCGGGGCCTGACACGGGAGTTCTTATGGACGGTGACCAGATGGCCAATGCCGGGGCTGAGGTGCTGACCGCAAAGCCGGTTTTGCGCGGCGGCAGAGAGGGTGATCGCAGCGCGGCGCCGAGACCCAAGGTCGGGCGCTGGTTCGCCATCGTCGGGCTGTTGCTCGTCCTGTTGTTGGGCGGGCTCTATGGTTTCAATCGCTTTCGCAGCCATGCGATCAGCAGCTTTTTTGCCCATAACAAGCCGCCGCCGGCACAGATCAGTGCGGCTGAGGTGACCGTCCAGAACCTGCCGCGCTTTGCCCCGGGCATCGGCTCGCTTGCGGCCGTGCACCAGGTGACGATCAACCCCGAGGTGGCTGGCCGCGTCACTCGAATCTTTTTCGAGCCGGGTGCGGTGGTCAAAGCCGGTGACCCGCTGGTGCAATTAAACGACGCTCCCGATCGTGGCGACCTCGCCAATTACCAGGCGCAAGCCCAGTTGGCGCAGATCTCGCTGCAGCGCAGCCAGGCATTGCACAAAAACAGCTTCGCCTCGCAAGAGACCGTCGACCAGAATCAGGCCCAACTCGACGAGACTCGGGCCCAGATCACGAAAACCGAGGCGATCATTGCTCAGAAGCTGATCCGCGCACCATTTGCTGGACGGCTTGGGATGCGGCAGATCGAAGTCGGACAATACCTGACCGCCGGCGCGCCGATTGTGACCCTGACCGACCTCTCGACATTGTACGTCAATTTTACCTTGGCCTCTCACCTGCGCCCGGAGATCTCGGTCGGGCAGCAGGTCGATGTCACCGCCGACGCATTTCCTGATCGCGCCTTTCATGCCAAGGTCACGACCATCGAGCCGCAGATCAGTCCCGACACCCGGACGATGCAGGTTCAGGCGACGATGAACAATCCGGAGAGCGCGCTATTGCCGGGGATGTTTGTCAATGCCGCGATCGTGTTGCCGCCGCGGCCCGACACGATGATCGTCCCCGAAACCGCGGTCGAATACACGCTCTATGGCGACAGCGTCTTTGTGATCAAAAACGACGGCAAGGATGCCGCCGGGCATCCGATCCTGCGGGCGGTGCGCACACCGGTGAAGACCGGGACGCGGTGGGACGGCAAGGTCGCGATCCTCGACGGGCTCAAGCCCGGCGAGCGCGTCGTTGCCGCGGGTCAGGTCAAATTGCAAAACGGGGTCCAGGTCGCAATTACCGGCTCGCCGCCGCCTCAACAGCCGAAACATCCGACCCTGAACTGACCCAAGCGCACGGGCGAGCAAGCAATGTCTTTTACCGACATCTTTATCCGACGCCCGGTGCTGGCGCTGGTCGTCAGCCTGTTGATCCTGCTGATCGGGTTGCGCGCAATGCTCGGACTGCCGATCCGGCAATACCCGAAACTGTCGAATACGACGATCACGGTCACGACAATCTACCCCGGCGCCTCGCCCGATCTGATGCAAGGCTTCATCACGACGCCGCTGGCGCAGGCGATCGCGACTGCCGAGGGTGTGGATTACGTGACCTCGTCCTCGGTTCAGGGGACGAGCACGATCACGGCGTACATCCAGCTCGATTTTGATCCGGACAAGGCGCTGACCGAGGTCATGGCCAAAGTACAGCAGGTCAAATATCTGATCCCGAGCGGGGCGCAGGATCCGATCATTACCAAGGCGACGGGCCAGACCACCGCCGTCATGTATATCGGATTTTCGAGTAACCAGCTGTCGAGCGCCGCGATCTCGGATTATCTGACGCGTGTCGTTCAGCCCTTGCTCGACACCGTACCGGGTGTCGCCTCGGCCGACATTTTGGGCGGCCAGACTTTTGCAATGCGGTTGTGGCTCGATCCGGCGAGGATGGCGGCGCGGGGTATTTCCGCGAGCGACGTCGCCGCCGCAATTCGGGCCAACAATTACCAGTCGGCGCCGGGTCAGGCGAAGGGATTTTACACCGTCACCAATGTCAGCGCCAATACCGGCCTGACCGATATCGACCAATTCAAGGACATGGTGGTCAAGGCCAAAAGCGGCGCACTCGTGCGGATGCGCGACATCGCCACGGTCGAGCTGGCCGCCCAAAGCTGGACCTCGACGGTCATGATGAACGGGCAGCAGGCCGTGTTCATCGGCATCCAGGCGACCCCGTCGGGCAACCCGTTGAGCATCGTTCGGGGCGTGCGCGCCTATATGCCGGAGCTCCGGCGCAACCTGCCGCCCTCGGTCCACATGGAGGTCGCCTACGATTCGACCAAGTTCATTCAAGCCTCGATCGATGAAGTCAAATTCTCTTTGGGTTCGGCGGTCGCCATCGTCGTCGCGGTGATCTTTTTGTTCCTTGGCAGCCTGCGCTCGGTGGTGATCCCGATCGTGACGATCCCACTGTCGCTGGTCGGCGCCGGGATGATCATGGCGGCGCTTGGTTTCAGCCTGAACTTGTTGACCCTGCTCGCGATGGTATTGGCGATCGGCCTCGTCGTCGACGATGCGATCGTCGTCGTCGAAAACGTCTATCGCCATATCGAAGAGGGGCTGACACCGCCGCGGGCGGCACTGATCGGGGCGCGCGAGATTGCGGGACCGGTCATCGCGATGACCCTGACTTTGGCGGCGGTCTATGCCCCGATTGGCTTTCTCGGCGGGGTTACCGGCGCATTGTTCCGCGAATTCGCCTTTACGCTGGCAGGCTCGGTGATCATTTCCGGGATCGTCGCGGTGACCTTGTCGCCGATGATGTGCTCGCTTTTGTTGAGCCGCGAGATGCTGCACGGCCGTTTTGTGCGGCTGATCGACAGGACCTTCTCGCGGCTCGCGGGATGGTACGGCCGCCGTCTCGAACGCTCGCTCGATTACCGGCCGGTCACGGCTTTATTCGGCGCCGCGGTGCTGGCGAGCCTCGTCTTCATGTATATGAACACCAAGGCGGAATTGGCGCCGGAAGAAGATCAAGGCGTTCTGTTCGCGCTGACCAAGGCGCCGCAATACGCCAATCTCGATTACGCCGATTCCTATAATGCCAAACTCGATAAGGCGCTGAACTCGTTTCCCGAAACCTTTCTGCGGTTTATCGTCAACGGCCGGTTTGGGCCAAACCAGGGCATTGCCGGCGTAATCTTAAAGCCCTGGGGTGAGCGCCAGCGCTCGGCGCAGCAGCTAAAACCGCTGGTGCAAGCAAAAGTCAGCGGGGTTGAAGGGCTCTCGGCATTTGTGTTCTCGTTGCCGTCATTGCCGGCGACGATCGGCGGCCTGCCGATTCAGATGGTGATCTATTCGCCCGGCGACTTCAAATCGCTGTACCTCGAAATGGAAAAGATCAAGGCGGCGGCGCGCAAAAGCGGCATGTTCATTGTTGTCGACAGCGATCTCGATTTTAATCAGCCGGTCATCCGCGTTCATATCGACCGTTCCAAAGCGAGCGATCTCGGCATTCCGATGCAATCGATCGGCGACACCCTGGCCTTGCTGGTCGGCGAGAACTATGTCAACCGCTTCAATCTCAACGGTCGCTCATATGAGGTGATCCCACAGGTGCCTCGGGCCGATCGATTGTCGGCCGAGAGTCTGACCCGATACTACGTCAAATCCGCGGCCGGCCAGGCGGTGCCGTTGTCAAACCTGGTGAGTTTGACGAGCGACATCGAACCCAATGCATTGACCCAGTACAATCAGCTGAACGCCGCCACGTTTCAAGCCGTACCGATGCCGGGGGTAACGACCGGGCAAGCGGTTGATTTTCTCGAGCAGCAAGTAAAGAACTTGCCGGCCGGCTTCAGCCACGATTATTTGTCGGATACACGGCTCTACGTGCACGAAGGCAACCAACTCACGATCACCTTTGTGTTCGCGCTGATCATCATCTTTCTGGTACTGGCGGCCCAATTCGAAAGCCTGCGCGACCCGCTGGTAATCCTCGTCAGCGTGCCGATGTCGATCTGCGGCGCGATGATGCCGCTGTTTTTCGGCTTGGCAACGATGAACATTTACACACAGGTCGGGCTCGTGACCTTGATCGGGCTGATCAGCAAGCACGGCATCCTGATGGTCTCGTTCGCCAACGATCTGCAGCGCCGCGAGCGCCTCGACCGGCGGCGCGCGATCGAGGAAGCCGCACGGGTACGGCTGCGTCCAATCCTGATGACGACGGCGGCAATGGTGGTCGGGCTGATCCCGCTGTTGACCGCGACCGGCGCCGGGGCGGCCAGCCGGTTCTCGATCGGCGTTGTCGTTGTCGCCGGGATGTCGATCGGGACCTTGTTCACATTGTTCGTGCTGCCCGCAGTCTATACGGTGTTGGCGAAAGATCATCTCGCCGCAGCGCAATCGACCCGCACCCGTGAACTCGCGCAAGTCTCATAATACCGCGATACCAAGATCGTCATTGTGATTTAGTCCAGTCGCGATCGAGCGAACAACGGCGCAAAACAAGCAACGACTGGCATAACGCCGGTACAGATGTAGCGCTCCCCGGATCTATTTGGGGTTTCCAAGGTCTGCAAACCGATCGCGTTCAAGAGGAATGTGGAATGCACGGTCAACGCTCACGTTCCCGTGCCGAGGTGCCGCCCAGCCGTTGCTGGAACATCGGTCGTTGCTGGAACAGTGGACCTCGCCACCACTGGTAAGGAGATCAATATGTATCGTCATGTCTTGGCTGCATTCTTGGCTGCTGGCGTACTCGCAGCGGCTCCGGCTTTTGCTCAGCCGGCTCAGCAGCAGCAGGAAACAGTTCCGGTCCAGATGTCGTCAAAACAAGTCATGGATCTCCAGCAGAAGCTCAAGCAACAGGGCTTTTACAATGGTCAAATAGACGGTAATTGGGGGCCGGAGACCCAGACCGCTGTCAAGGACTTTCAAAAGAAGGAGGACTTGCCGGTAACCGGGCAGCTCGATCCGCAGACCATGCAAAAGCTGGGCATTCAGATGAATGAGGGCAGCAGCGGCTCCTCGAGTTCCGGAAGCGCCGGCTCCTCACAACAATCCGGCTCCTCACAACAACAACGTCAGTAGACGGTCTTATCAGGTCTTTTTGATCGTTTTCTGGGTACGAGTGCAGAACGGTACGCTAGGTTGGGACTGGGGCATGAAATTTGCCCCAGTCTTGTTCGGCGAGTGGTCGACGGTAGGCCCGGCAGGATTCGAACCTGCGACTCCACCGTTATGAGCGGCGTGTTCTAACCAGCTGAACTACGGGCCCGCTGTTTCACAGCTATTATAGCAAGCGTGGCTTGATTTGTCCCGTGGCTGTCGCTCCGAGGGCGGGTTGCCCCTGCCTTGAGGGCGCGATACGCGCCTGTGGCCCGCGCCCATCATCCGCTCATATCGTTCAGAATGCGGCTTGCGGTGCGGTGCAGGCTCACGTTAATCATGAGCCTAATACCGATTATCCGCGACGGCAGCAAGGGCGATATTCATGACCATCGAATTGCATACCTGGAACACGCCGAATGGCCGCAAGATCAGCGTGGCCCTTGAAGAGATGGGGCTGCCCTATACCGTCCACCCGATCAACATCTCAAAGGGCGAGCAATTCGCCCCGGAGTTCCTCAAAATCAGCCCGAATAATCGCATCCCGGCGATCGTCGATCCGGAGGGACCGGGGGGCGCACCGATCAGCATCTTCGAGTCGGGTGCCATCCTGATCTATCTCGGCGAAAAGACCGGCAAATTCTGGCCGAAAGGCGATTTGCGCCTTCAGGTGCCGGTGCTGGAGTGGTTGATGTGGCAGATGGGCGGCTTTGGCCCAATGCCGGGGCAGGTCCATCACTTCCTGCAGGTCAAGGACGAGAACGACCGGCGCTACGGCCTTGAACGCTACACCAAGGAAACCCGCCGACTCTATGGCGTGCTCGACAAGCGGCTCGGTGAGGTCGAATTCGCCGGCGGCGACATCTCGGTCGCCGATTTCGCAATCCTCGGCTGGGCCTGGCGACACGAACGGCACTTGGTTGATCTCGCCGATTTCCCCAATGTCAAGCGTTGGTATGAGACGATGATGGCGCGCCCCGGCACCAAGCGCGGCTTCGAGGTCGCGCTGAGCTGAGCCGCTCTCCCACGCGGCCGCGGCATATTGAAAACGCGTCCTGTGGGGCAACTAGGCTTTTGAAATTGCGCGCCTCTGCCGCAAAGGCGAGAGTTGCGCTATCGACCCAGTCATGTTACGAACCGCTCGGGTTTGACGGAGCCATGCGGCTGCGGCGATATCCGCGCGCGCAAACGAACCGAGAGGTCGCAACATCCTCTCGCCGACGCGCCGAGTGGAGACTGTTTTCGATTGGCTTCCGATACGACGGGCGTTTCAGCCTTAGCCGAGCGCTATGCGACGGCGCTGTTCGAGATCGCGGATGAGCGCCGCGCGCTCGATGCCGTGGCCAATGATCTGCGCCAGTTGCGGGCGATGCTGGCGGCGAGCGCCGATCTGGTCCGCTTGGTGCGCAGCCCAATACTGTCGCGCCCCGATCAGGCACGCGCGGTCGAGGCGATAGCGCAACGCGCCGAATTGTCACCATTAGTGCGCGATTTTCTCGCCGTGGTCGCCCGCAATCGGCGGCTTTTTGCGGTGCCGGTGATGATCGAGGCGTATCTCGCCATGCTCGCGGCGCGGCGCGGTGAAGTCACTGCCGAAGTGGTTGCCGCTCAACCTTTGACCGAGGCTCAACTCGCGCAGCTGAGCGAGCAATTACGCCGGACCGTTGGTCGGCGGATAACCGTGGATGCCCGGGTCGATAAGCGGCTCATCGGCGGGATTATCGTCAAAGTTGGTTCACGCATGGTCGATGCCTCGGTTGAAAGCAAATTGCGCCGCATGCAATTGGCGATGAGAGGATGAAATTGTCTGCGGACCGCCAATCTTTCTGGCTCCGGTCCCAATCTTTCTGGCTCCGGTCAAGGTGATGACTTGCCATAGCGGCTGCGGTGACGGCCCAGTAGAGCCGATGCAGCGCATTGCCAAATTGTGTGGCAAGGGTAACGAGATTACCCGGGTTTTCGGGCGAGGTTCTGAGAGGTTTTGATGGAAATTCGCGCGGCGGAGATTTCTGCGATCCTCAAGCAGCAGATCGCCAACTTTGGCAGCGAAGCGGATGTCGCCGAGGTCGGCCAGGTGCTCTCGGTCGGCGACGGCATCGCCCGCATCTATGGCCTCGATCAAGTCCAGGCCGGCGAGATGGTCGAATTCCCGAACGGGGTGCGCGGCATGGCGCTGAACCTCGAGAGCGATAATGTCGGGGTCGTCGTGTTCGGCGAGGATAGCGGCATCGGAGAAGGCGACACCGTCAAGCGCACCAGTGCGATCGTTGACGTGCCGGTCGGACGCGGGCTCTTGGGCCGTGTCGTCGATGCTCTCGGCGAGCCGATCGACGGCAGAGGGCCGCTTGTCGACGTCCATCGCACCCGGGTCGAGGTCAAGGCCCCCGGTATCGTTCCGCGCCGCTCGGTGCACGAACCGGTACAGACCGGGTTGAAAGCGATCGACGCGCTCGTGCCGATCGGCCGCGGCCAGCGCGAGCTGATCATCGGTGATCGCCAGACCGGCAAGACTGCAGTCGCGATCGACGCAGTCTTGAACCAACGCCCGGTCAATGCCGGCACCGACGAACGCGCAAAGCTTTATTGCATTTATGTCGCGGTCGGCCAGAAGCGCTCGTCGGTCGCCCAGATCGTTAAGACTCTGCAGGATTACGGCGCACTCGAATATTCGGTCGTCGTGGCTGCGACCGCATCCGAGCCGGCACCGCTGCAATATCTCGCGCCTTACGCCGGGTGCGCAATGGGCGAATTCTTTCGCGACAACGGCATGCATGCGCTGATAATTTACGATGACCTGTCGAAGCACGCCGTCGCTTATCGTCAGATGTCGCTGCTGCTGCGCCGTCCGCCAGGACGCGAGGCCTATCCGGGCGACGTGTTTTACCTGCACTCGCGACTGCTCGAACGCGCCGCCAAGATGAACGAGGAGCACGGTGCCGGCTCGCTGACCGCATTGCCGATTATCGAAACCCAGGCCGGCGACGTGTCGGCCTATATCCCGACTAATGTTATTTCGATCACCGACGGCCAGATCTTTCTCGAGACCGAGCTGTTCTATCGCGGCATTCGTCCGGCGATCAATGTTGGGCTGTCGGTCAGCCGCGTCGGGTCGGCGGCGCAGATCAAGGCCATGAAACAGGTCGCCGGGCGCATCAAGCTCGAACTCGCGCAATATCGCGAGATGGCTGCGTTTTCCCAATTCGCCTCCGATCTCGACGCGGCGACCCAGCGGCTGTTGGCGCGCGGCGCACGCTTGACCGAGCTCTTAAAGCAGCCGCAATTCTCACCCGTGCCGGTCGAAGAGCAGGTCGTCGCGATTTTTGCCGGGACCCGCGGCTATCTCGACCAGATCGAGGTCGGTGCCGTAACCCGGTTTGAAACCGCGATGCTTGGCGGATTGCGCGCCAGTCACCCCGAACTGCTGGAAGCAATCCGGACGAGCAAGGAAGTGACGCCCGAAATCGACAAGGCGCTCGTCGAGTTTCTCGACGGCTTCATTACAACCTTCGCATGACGATCACCGGTCCCGCCCGATGCCGAGCCTGAAGGATCTGCGGGTACGGATCCGCAGTGTCCAATCGACCCAAAAAATCACCGCGGCGATGAAGGTTGTCGCCGCTTCGCGGCTGCGCCGGGCGCAGGAGCAAGCCGAGGCGGCGCGCCCTTACGCGCAGCGCATGCAGCGGGTTCTTGGCTCGCTTGCCGCGCGTATGGCGGGCTTCCCCGGCGCACCGCCATTGCTCGTCGGCACCGGCAAGAACGATACTCATCTGATTGTTGTCGCCACCTCGGATCGGGGGCTCGCCGGCGGCTTCAACGCCTCAATCCTACGCGAAGCACGGCGCCGTATCCGAGAACTCGAAACGGCCGGCACGAGAGTCATGATCCTAACGATCGGCCGAAAGGGGCGCGACGGGCTGCGCCGCGATTATGGCCGCGTGATCCACGACAGCTTGACCGATGTCGGACGCCGCCACATCTCATTTGAGGAAGCGCAAGAGATTGCCGAGCGCATCCTGGTTCTGTTCCGGGCCGGTGCGTTCGACAGCTGTACGATCATCTTCAATCGCTTTCGCTCGGCGATCACCCAGATTGTGACAGCGCAGCAGCTGATCCCGTTTCCGGTCACGGCCGAGGGTGAAACCGCCGACGTGCCGCCCGCGACCGTCGGCGTTTACGAATTTGAACCTTCGGAAGAAGAGATTCTTGGCGAATTGCTGCCGCAGAATCTCGCGGTGCAGATCTACACCGCACTTCTTGAAAACGCGGCGAGTGAGCAGGGGGCGAGGATGACGGCGATGGACAATGCCACCCGCAACGCTGGCGAGATGATCGCCAGGCTCACCTTGAATTACAATCGCACCCGTCAGGCGGCGATCACCAAGGAACTGATCGAGATCATCTCTGGGGCTGAATCGCTGCGCGCCGCGTAATACCGACCGAGCATGACAAACACTGGAAACCGTGGCCTATTGAGCGAGATTAAACAAGGGCATTTCTAACCATGGCGAGAAACAGTATCGGCACGATTACCCAGGTCATCGGACCGGTCGTCGACGTGCATTTCGACGGCGAATTGCCGGCAATTTTGAACGCGCTGCATGTCGAAAATGGGAGCGGCAAGCTCGTCCTCGAAGTGGCACAGCAGCTCGGCGAAAATGTCGTGCGCACGATTGCGATGGACACGACCGATGGGCTCGTTCGCGGTACGCAGGCGATCGATACCGGCGAGCCGATTATGATGCCGGTCGGCCCCGAAACCCTCGGCCGTATTCTTAATGTGATCGGCGATCCGGTCGACGAGCGCGGTCCGGTGACAACCAAAATGCGTTCGCCGATCCATAAGCCCGCACCCGAATTCACCGACCAATCGACCGAAGCGCAGATTCTGGTCACCGGGATCAAGGTCGTCGATCTGTTGGCCCCTTATGCGAGGGGCGGCAAGGTCGGTCTGTTCGGCGGTGCCGGCGTCGGCAAAACCGTGATCATCATGGAACTGATCAACAACATCGCCAAGGCGCATGGCGGCTACTCGGTATTTGCCGGCGTTGGTGAGCGCACCCGCGAGGGCAACGATCTCTATCATGAGATGATCGAGTCGGGCGTTATCAATCCCGAAGGGCCGGGCTCGAAGGCTGCACTCGTCTACGGACAGATGAACGAGCCGCCCGGAGCGCGGGCGCGCGTCGGCCTTTCAGGACTGACCGTCGCCGAATATTTCCGCGACGAAGAAGGCCAGGACGTACTGTTCTTTGTTGACAATATATTCCGCTTTACGCAAGCGGGCTCCGAGGTATCGGCGCTGTTGGGCCGTATTCCGTCGGCGGTCGGATATCAGCCGACCCTGGCAACCGATATGGGTACCCTGCAGGAGCGGATCACGACCACAAAAAAAGGCTCGATCACCTCGGTGCAGGCGATTTATGTGCCGGCCGACGATCTGACCGACCCGGCGCCGGCGACCTCCTTTGCCCATCTCGACGCCACAACCGTGTTGTCGCGCCAGATCGCCGAACTCGGCATTTACCCCGCTGTGGACCCGCTCGATTCGACCTCGCGCATGCTCGACCCGCGCATCGTCGGTGACGAGCATTATCAGGTCGCGCGCGACGTGCAGCGCGTCCTGCAGACCTATAAATCGCTGCAGGACATCATCGCCATCCTTGGCATGGACGAATTGTCGGAAGAAGACAAGTTGACCGTCGCTCGTGCGCGCAAGATCCAGAAATTTCTCTCGCAACCGTTCTTCGTCGCCGAAGTATTCACCGGCACACCGGGCGTGTTTGTCAATCTCGAAGACACGATCAAGGCGTTCAAGGACATTGTTGCCGGCAGTTACGACGATCTGCCGGAGACTGCGTTTTACATGGTCGGCACGATCGAGGAGGCTGTCGAAAAGGCGCGCAAGATGGCGGCCGAAGCTGCGTAGTGCTTGTTTGACCCATGACCCCGGCGGCTGGCCGGGGTTCGGTTTGGACTGTTCATCAAACGCAAGTGGCAAGGCTTTTTAAGGTGAAGGGAGGGCATCGCGCATGCCTGACCAGGTGAGTTTCGAGCTGGTGACCCCGGAGCGGATGGTGCTCTCGGAATTGGTCGACATGGTCGTGGTGCCCGGCACCGAGGGCAATTTCGGGGTCCTGCCCGGTCACTCCTTGCTGGTGTCGACAATCCGACCGGGAACGATCGATGTCTACCAGGGCGGGACGGTGACGCGGCGCATCTTCGTTGCCGGCGGCTTTGCCGAGGTGACGCCCGAGCGCTGCACCGTGCTGGCCAACGAGGCGCTCGCCGCCGAGGAGCTCGACCGCGCCGCGACCGAAGCCGAGTTGCAGGTCATCGAAGGCAATCTGCCGAGCTTGCGCGAGCAGGTCGCGCGCGCCTCGGGGACTGACCGCGAGCGGCTTTTGACCGAACTTGCCAGGCTCGAACGCGACCGCGCCGTGGCGCAAGCCAAACTGCAGGCGCTCGCGGAAGCCGCTGCCGCGCGTTAACGTAAGCCGCCCGCCGAAATACACCACGGCTGATCCGGCGAGTGCCTCGCCAGGCGGCGACGAAACGGAATTTTTCCCACCGCTCAATGTAAAAGAAGGATGGAGGCTGGAGAGGCGGTATGGCGCGGTGGGCGCTCGACGATATTCCGTGGGACGGGTTTGATCGGACAAAGCTCGATCCCGAGATTGTCAGAATCGTCAAAGCCGCTGCTCTCGTCGAATACAATGGTGCGGCCTATGCGCATCATCTGTGCCGAATCTTTGCCGATGATCCGGCATTTCAGGCAAGTGCCAGGCGCTGGGGCGAGGAGGAGATCCAGCACGGCCGCGCGCTCGGGCGGTGGGCGCAACTAGCCGACCCTGATTTCGATTTCAGCGCCGCTGTTTCCCGCTTTAGAGAGGGGTTCCGCGTTGATTTCGACTGCGACCGGTCGCGCCGCGGTTCGCGCGCGGGCGAGATGGTCGCCCGCTGCATCGTCGAGACCGGAACGAGTTCATATTATTCGGCGCTGCGCGACGCGGCCGGCGAGCCGGTGCTGCGGGCGATCTGCAACAATATTGCCGCAGACGAAGTGCGCCATTACAGACTGTTTTACCAAACCCTGATCCGCTATGCCGGTCGCGAGCGCATCGGGGTTAGCCGCCGGCTGTGGGTGGCCCTGCGGCGACTTACAGAATCCCAGGATGACGAACTCGCCTATGCTTACCACGCCGCTAATGAGGCCGCCTTGCCCTACAACCGCCGGCGCTGCAGCCGCGCCTATGCGCGTCGCACTTTTTCGGTTTACCGCGAGCGGCACGTCACGCGCGCCGTCAGGATGATATTCCGCGCTGTCGGCC
>JAFAOB010000301.1 GCA_019238055.1 Alphaproteobacteria bacterium | reverse complement strand
TGCCTATCGTGCTATCCCGCCCCTTTTATGGCGTCACCCCGATACGCCGCAAACCGATCCTCGCCCGCGCGCGGCCGTCTTCCTTCATGTCCCATCATCCCCACCATATAGGGATGATTTCATGACACAGTAAGACTAAGGCTTTGCCTCAAAGAGAACAGCCTATCGTTGTCGCCGCTGCCGATCAGAGACAACTTGATCTGTTCGAGTATCTGGGCGAGCCGCCCTTGCGGCGTGTGGTTGATGTGATAAAATTCGGCGCGCTGGTCCGCGAGGCTCGCCGAATGAGGGGGCTAACGCAGCAGCAAGCCGCTCGGCTAACGGGTCTTTCACGCTCGGCTCTGGGAAATATCGAGACCGCGGCTTATCTGCCCGGTCCCGCCGCAACGGCACGTTTAATAAATGGGCTCGAACTCTTGCCGCTCGTTTCGTGAGGTCGTCTATGAGACCGCATTCAAATCTCTCCGAAAACAGAGAGCTGCGCATAATCGCCGAGTGGCTCGACCGCGCCTCGATGTGGTTTGAGGAGGAGGTACGAGATAACCGCGAGCGAGATCGGATCGAGGGCATCTCAAATTCAGGTCAGCCTATCGAGACCTTAACCTTTCTTCGCCCTGAGCTTGATCGGATGTTAACGGGATTCCGCAGAGCTACCGAGATGCTGGTGACAATGACAGCGCCCCAGGCAGCATCGGAATCACCGCCGGAGCCAACAAGGGCCGCGGCTTCACGCCTTCGTCCTCATCTTCGCATCGTGAAATAGCCGCCTTCGCCGGCAATTTGAGAAAGATAACCGATCTGAATTTGCCAAGAGATTTCGCTAAATCCGGAGCGAAATGATGGGAGGTTTCGGCTCGAGGCGCTGGGATGGATCAGCACCAAAGACACGGTCGAGGCCAATCGTTCTCTCGACATTAACGGCCTCAATCGAGCCGGTTGTCTCCATCCGGGATACAGCGGCGGGTGGGCATTGGACCCGTGATGGCGAGCGGGTTGCCTCGATCCAGTTCCGGCGAGATGGTGATCGGCTGATCCTGTCGTACCAGGTCCGGCTACACGGCGGCGAATGGCAGGATGTCGAGCAGCCGACGCCAATTGTGTGGATGCCATGCCGCTTCGGCGGGGCCCGTCCCTATTTCGTCTACCCGGGCATCATCAATGGGATCGTTGCGGGCGCCGGGTGGTTAAGCTTTACGGAGCCGGCACATACTTCCTCTGCCGCCACTGTTATCAACTCGCCCATGCGTCGCAGCGTGAAGACCGCTACGACCGAGCATTGCGGCGGGCCAATAACATTCGGATGCGGCTTGGTGGGGAGCCCGGTACTGCGTCGGCTTTCCCGGCTCGGCCAAAGGGCATGCACCGCCGGACCTACGATTGCCTTCAATCGGCGGTGTCGAATGCCGAAATATTGGCGGAGGAGCGGCTCGCTATCCTGCTCGCGCGCCTGCAGCATCTTGATCGCCAGACTGAGCACAGGTCGGCTGGTCGGTCAAAGAAGGATTTTTGGAGATGAGCCTGGCGGACAATGTGACCTCTCTTCCCGAGCGGCGGTGCGGGAATTACCAAATCAGCCGCCTCAATGCACTCCGGCACGGAGTGCTGTCGCAGCATACGGTGCTGCCCTGGGAAGATCCCGATGAATATAGGGAACTGGTCGAGGCGCTCGTGGCGGAGCACAACCCGCAGGGGCCGACCGAGGAGCATCTCGTCGAAGAATTGGCCGGCGTCATCTGGCGCAAGCGCCGCCTGCGGCTTGGCGAGAATGCCGCGCATCATCGCGCCCTGAAGCGCGCCTCGGATCCCCATCAACACACGGCTGAGGCGGCGTTGATCAACGTGGCTGGAGATGTCGAGACCGACTGCGTTGGTGACGCGATCCGAGCAACGGACGAGCAGACCGCAACAGATCTTGCGGACCTCCAAGCCGACCAGGCGATGACCGAAGAGGCGATCCGAATTTTGGCGAACCCATCGCCGTCGACCTATTCCCGTGCGTTTACCGCATTGTGCGACGATACCCGGGCGTGGTGGCAGGAGCAGCTCAGCTGGGCGCCGGAGGACTATGACGAAAAACGGAAGCCCTACAGTGCCGACGCTGAGAGCCTTAAACGCTTCCTCAAGGATGAGGTCTCGCCCTGGTACGACAAGCGTCGCCTAGAACTCGAATACCGGCCGCTGATTCGTGAGCAAGCATTCGGCGAAGCCGTCAATCCCGATCAGCTCGAACGCTTCGCCCGCTACGAGGTCCACCTCGACCGAAAACTGGAGCGCACCATCGCTATGCTGCTTAAATTACGAGAGCTGCGCGGTGTGACAATCAGACCTGCCAGCTGATCCGTTTCGCAAAAAGCCTGATTGGTGGTGGAGGTGCGGGCATATCCGATGCGGGCCATACGAGCTGCTCATTTTGGGTGTGCCATTGCGCGGCTTTGTTTATTATCGCGTTTTGGACCCAAAATAAACAAGGTTTCGCGGCCGCAGCGTGTTCATTGCTCTTGTACAGGTCGGGCATACCCGACAGACACACCTAATTCGGTTGTACCCGATCGTGGTTAGCTCGCCTTCGCTTGGGGTGGCGGCAGCGGCACCGTTATGCCGGCGCTTTCAAGCACGTTGGCCGCGATCAGGCTGTCCTGGTACCTTTTAAGCCGCAGCCTTGACCTCGCCTGGCTCCACAATCGGCCGATACCGCGAACCCCAAAGCTGACGGCCAGCCTGGTTACGCTGGTCGATCGTTGGGGCGCCCGCGATCGTGCCATCGAGATTGCGGCGAGCCTCTCCGCGCCATACCGCGTCGCGATAGCTGTGGCGGCTAGTCCAATATTTCATGAAGGCCGACAACTCGGCCGGGTCAATCTCGTCGCCGGCGACCTCGAGAATTTGCCGATGGATCCCATCGCAAGCGGGACGGGTGGCAAACAGAAAACCTCTGGGAAGACACCGCTCAACAGCGGCCAGAGGTGCTCGCGGGCGATCCGCTGCTGCTCAAGCCAAGCCCGCTTCTTGTCTGAGATTTTGGGCTTTGGTGATGCCATGGTTCCGGGCTCGGTGGGCAGCACAAGCCCGCGATCTACGGCAGCGGCACGGGCGTCGGCGGGTGCGGTCAGGGTTGGCATTTATACAGCTCCAGTGCGGAAAATTTGGAGATGCGCGCGTCTGCGGCTGGGTTAAGCGCATGCTTGGACATGTCTGATGGTGTCGCACCCATCATCCTTAATTCCCGTTGCGGCATGTGCGGCGTTTGCGGCGTTCTGTACGCGGTATGAGAATTGGAGAAAGTAATTTCCCGACGTATTCCGACCACGGAAAACTACCTTGCACGCGCGTAGAGCCTCCACCGACATGCCGCAAACGCCGCAAACGCCGCATCAGTGCTGCTCGTCTAGTTTAACGTCGACGTAGAACAACGAGCGCTTTGTGTGTGTATCGGTCACACTCTTCAGGATCATTGTGCGGTCGCCACGGCGGACAGGCTCATTGAGATGTGGCTTTAGCCGCTTCGTCACCGCCCGTGCATCGACGGCTTGTTGAACGGGAACGCGCGGGAACAAGACATCACGCAATGTGGATGCGACTTGGCGGTCATCCTCTGTCGCCCACTCTCCGGTTTTGTTGGCTATCGCTGCCACATCGGAAGGCGTAAACTTCGGATCATAATCTTCGCCGGGTTTGGTTGGTATCCAATTCTTAGGCGCGTCGGGCGGCCACCCGTCAGCAAAAATGCCGAGAACATCGCTGAGCGACGCGCTTTCCTCGTCATCTTCTTCCTGTTTAATGAATAGATCTTTGAAGCTGACGACGGGCGTTTCTGAATCTGGGGCCAGGTATTGTTGCGCGGCATGTTCGACAGCAGAGCCGACGAGGCGATGCCAGGCCTTA
>JAFAOB010000226.1 GCA_019238055.1 Alphaproteobacteria bacterium | reverse complement strand
ACGCAACAGGTGTCGAGGATCAGGTCGGGATGGCCGCGCCGCATGCTGACCAGCAGACCGTGGACCTTGCCCAGCAGGCCCGTCGCGGCCCAGTGTGCCAGGCAGCGGCGCAGGGTCGAGCCGCTGGTCTGGTCGACCGTAGCGGTTAGGCTGCGCCATGGCGTTCCCTCGCGCAAGAAGCGGCGCAGCGTCGCTACCACTCGGATGGTCTCGGTCGGCGGGTGGCCAGGGCCGCGGCTTGGTGGCCGATCACAAGCGTCGATCACTGTCGCGATGAGGTGCAGAAGTCTGAAATCCAATGTGGCTGTCCCTGTCTGATATCCAAACTTGGGCAGCCACAGCACAAGACCGAAGATTAGGCCAAATCAACCAAAGGTAGTTGTGAAAACCGCTTCTTAGGTGCGTCTGCTACATAATTCCGGGTAAATCCACACCTGCTTACTTTGAAAGAAGAGCCTATCCGCGCCCGACGACGATGAACAATTCTGCGCAACATGGGCTAACTTGCAACGAAGCGCACCATGATCCTCGTGTTCGGCTCGATCAATGTCGACGTCATCGTACCGGTGCCGCGCTTGCCGGAGCCGGGCGAGACCGTTCTCGGCGGCGATTACCAGCTCTTGCCGGGCGGCAAGGGCGCCAACCAAGCAGTCGCAGCGTGCCGTGCCGGCGCCGATGTCGTCATCGCGGGGGCGGTCGGCAGTGACAGCTTTGCCCGGGTGGCGCTCGATCCGCTGGTCCGCGCCGGGATCGACACCCGGCTGGTGCGCACCGTGGCCGCGCCGACCGGCTGTGCCGCGATCATGGTGTCGGAAAGCGGGGAGAACATGATCGCCGTCGCTTCGGGGGCCAATACGGCGGTTTGCAGCGATCAGGTGCCGGACGCGATCTTCGGCCCCGAGACAATCCTCGTCACCCAGATGGAGGTGCCGCCCGCCGAGACCGCGGCGATGATCCGCCGGGTGCGGGCGGCAGGCGGATCGGTATTATTGAACCTCGCTCCGGCGCTGGCGATCGACCCCAGCCTATTGGGCGAGATCGATCTCGTTGTCGCCAATGCGGGCGAAGCGGCGACGCTCGGCGCTGATCCCGGGCAGATTGCCAGCAGGCTGCGTCGCGCCCTGATTGTTACATGCGGGGCCGCGGGGGCGACCGCCTATCTCGCCAATGGGGGCATTTTCTCGGTGCCGGCTCTGCCGATTGTTCCGATCGACACGACCGGTGCGGGCGACACTTTTGTCGGCGTGCTGGCGGCGGCGCTCGATGCCGGCGCCGCGCTGGAAACCGGATTGCGGCGGGCGAGTGCGGCTGCCGGCCTTGCTTGTCTGGCGCGCGGCGCGCAGAGTTCGATGCCCGATGCCGCGATGATCGAGCAGGCCGTGCGGCAGTTGCCTGAGCGCTAGCCGCGCTCGTTTGAGGTGCCGGCGCCGATGGCACGGCAATGATCGCGGAACTCGCTCAAAACCGCGAGGTATACTTCGCGTTTGAACGCCACGATAAGTTGCGGCAGCTCTTCGGGATCGACCCAGCGGAAGGCGTCAAACTCCGGATGAGCGGAGCCGAGATCGATGTCGGCGTCGCACCCGGTAAACCGCATCAGAAACCATTTCTGACGCTGACCGCAAAACCGCCCGCCCCACCGCCGCTGGGCGATTTCGGGCGGGAAATCGTAGATCAGCCAGTCTCGACTCTCGGCGATGATTTCGACTGTGGCGGTGCCGATTTCTTCCTCGAGCTCGCGCAACGCCGCCTGCCGCGGCGTTTCGCCCCAATCGATCCCGCCTTGCGGCATCTGCCAGGCCGCTGTGGCCCTGTCGGTACGGCGAGCGACGAGAACATGGCCGTGCCGGTTGATCAGCATGATGCCGACGCAGTCGCGATAACGCGGCCTGTCGCCCCTCTCGCCTTCGTGCGCCGTCATGCCAGCTTGGCCCGGCTCGTAGGATATCCTCAGTTGACCAGTCGGCCGTTGTACAGCGCAATACCGCGGAGCGTATCGACCGCGCGCGTCATCTGATAATCAGCCGGGGTCCCCATGATTGTTGGGTCGACCGAAGCCGATAGATCGGCATCATCTGCCGCATCATCGGTTTTGGCCGAGGTGTCGGCAATCTTCAGCTTCTTATCCGACTCGGCTTCGATTTTGGCGGCTTCAACAACAATATCGGGCTCGATGCCTTTGGCCTGAATCGAGCGCCCCGATGGCGTGTAGTAGCGCGCTGTTGTCAGCCGCATCGCTCCATGTCCGGGTAGCGGGATGATCGTCTGCACCGAGCCCTTACCGAACGAGCGCGTGCCGAGCAGGATCGCGCGGTGATGGTCTTGCAGTGCGCCGGCGACAATCTCGCTCGCCGAGGCCGATCCACCGTTGATCAGGACTGCGATCGGTAGCCCCGCCGCAATATCTCCTGGCCGGGCATCAAAGCGCTGCGCGTCGTCGGGACGCCGGCCGCGTGTCGAAACGATCTCCCCTCTTTCGAGAAATGCGTCGGAAACGGCGACAGCCTGATCAAGCAATCCGCCTGGGTTGTTGCGCAGATCGAGAACAATACCGCGCAATTTATCGCCGGCCTGCTGCTTGATGCTCTTCATCGCATTATTGAGCCCGACATCGGTCTGCTCGTTGAACGAGGTGATTCGGATGTAACCGATGTCGTTGCCGACAAGGTGCGAGCGGACCGACTGAATTCGGATCGTCGCGCGGGTCAGCTTGACATCGAACGGATCGCGTCCCTTGCGCTGGATCGTCAAGCGGATTTCGCTGTTGACCGGACCACGCATCTTGTCAACCGCTTGCGGCAGGGTCATCCCTTGGACCGGCTGGCCATCGAGCGCGGTGATCAGATCGCCCGGCTTGAGCCCGGCCCGCGCCGCTGGCGTGTCGTCGATCGGCGAGACGACCTTAACGATCCCGTTCTCCATCGAAACTTCGATGCCGAGCCCGCCGAACTCGCCGCGGGTCTGCACCTTCATATCGTCGAAGTTTTTGGTGTTCAGATAGTTTGAATGCGGGTCGAGCGAGGTCAGCATGCCGTTTATCGACGACTCGATCAACGAGTCGTCGTCGACCTTGCCGGCGTAATCAGCCCGCACATGCTCAAAGACATCACCAAATAAATCGAGTTCCTTGAAGGCCTCGGAAGAATTGGCTGAGGCAGAAGAATTGGTGGCCGCGGCGCCGGCATCCCGACCAAGCCCAAACACCAGTACCGTCACGGTCACCGCCGCAATAAAACCCAGACGTTTCATACGCGCACCCTGTAAGCGCCTCGTGCCCTTCGAGGGGCCGCAATGATATCCGGGGGTCGAGCTAACAATCAAGGTCTCGGCCCGGCTGCGACTAGTTGGCACTGAGTCGGAATTCCTGGCGTCTAAGCAGCGACTGACCAGTCATCACCGGCGATTTGTCGAGGCCAAGGATGTCGAGCAAGGTTGGAGCCACATCGGCCAGGCATCCGTCTGCGAGTGCGACGACCGTTCCCGGCGGATGGACGACGAGAAAGGGCACCGGGTTGAGGGTATGCGCCGTATGCGGTTCGCTGGTCTGCGGGTCGCGCATCATCTCGGCATTGCCGTGATCGGCAGTGATGACGAGCGTGCCGCCGGCTTTCTCGACCGCAGCTGCGACGCGGCCGAGGCACGCATCGATCGTCTCGACGGCCTTGACCGCGGCATCGATGCGGCCGGTATGCCCGACCATATCGGCATTGGCATAATTGAGCACGATCACGTCGAAGCGGCCCGAGGTGATCGCCTCGACCACCCGGTCGGTAACTTCGGGCGCCGACATCTCCGGCTGCAGGTCGTAGGTCGCAACTTTCGGCGACGGCACCAGGATCCGCTCTTCACCGGGAAAAACTGTCTCACGCCCGCCGTTGAAAAAAAACGTGACATGGGCGTATTTCTCGGTCTCGGCGATGCGCAATTGTGTCAGCCCCGCCTTGGCGATGACCTCGCCAAAGGTGTCGTCGAGATTATCCGGCGGAAACAGCGTGCCCAAAAAGCGGTTCAGCTCGGCCGAATACTCGACAAGGCCGAGAGATGCAGCAAAGGCGACGCGGCGATCGCGCACAAACCCGGAAAAATCGGGATCGAGCAACGCCGTAGCGATCTCGCGCACGCGGTCGGCACGGAAATTCGCGAGCAGCAGGCCATCGCCGTCGCGCATACCACGATATCCCGCGATGATTGTCGGCCGGACGAATTCGTCGGTTTCGCCGCGGCGATAGGCGGCCTCGATCGCCTCTGCGGGATTGGGCGCCGCCTCGCCCTGCGCATCGACAATCGTCCGATAGGCCTGTTCGACGCGATCCCAGCGCTTGTCGCGATCCATCGCGTAGTAGCGGCCGCCAAGGGTGGCCACACGCAGATTTCCGTGGCCGGCGATATCGCGCGCGAATTCTTTCAGATAGGCCAAGGCGGATTGGGGCGGCGTATCGCGGCCATCCAGAAAAACGTGAACCGCTACCGGGACCCCGGCTTCGGTGACGATGCGGGCGAGAACCGCGATCTGATGCTGGTGCGAATGGACGCCACCTGGCGACAACAGCCCCATCACATGGGCGGTGCCGTCGCTTTTTTTCAGCCGGTCGATAAAATCGCGCAATGCCGGCATATGCGCGAGTTCGCCCGAGGCGATCGCGGCGTCAATGCGCGGCAGATCCTGCATGACGAGCCGACCTGCCCCGAGATTGGTATGTCCAACCTCGGAATTGCCCATCTGCCCATTGGGGAGGCCGACGAAATGCTCGCTCGCCTGCAAGTGCGAATGGGGCCAGCGCGCCATCAGCCGATGCCAGACCGGCATCCGCGCGCGCGACATCGCGTTGTCGGGCGCATCGCTGCGCTCGCCCCACCCGTCGAGAATGCACAACACCACAGGACGCGTCTGGTTTGGGGAAGCCATAACGTTCAACCTCGAGCGAAGGGGAGCGATCTCTATACGCGAAACCGTCCCCATACACCTAATGTTCCGACGCTATTCCCGCGGTTGGCCCAAACAAAACCCTCAAGCGGGCCGGTGCAGCGAACGGCCCGCTTAAGCTGATCTCACGCCCGTCTCCCTCTACCGGGAATGCCCGGAGGGCCGAGCGGGCAGTTGATCAGCCGAAGCGCGAGACGTCGACCGCCTTTTCAGTGATGAATTCGAGCAGCGCTGGGGTGCCTGCGCGGGTTTTTTCGATGCCGCGGCGGATCGCGGCCTGGATGTCACCGGGCTCGGTCACGCGCTCGCCATAGCCGCCGAGCGCCTTGGCGAAATCGGCGTAATTGCCGCTGATGTCGGTCGACCGGTACTTCTCGGTCGCGACCGGCATGACTTTGAGCTCGATCGCCATCGAGAAATTATTCATCAGGATTGACAGGATCGGGATCCGCTCGCGCACCGCGGTCTCGAAATCCATGCCGGTAAAGCCGATCGCGGCATCACCCCAGACGTTGATGCACAACTTGTCGGGCTTTGCCAATTTGGCGCCCATCGCAATCCCGAGCCCGTAACCAAGCTGGGTCGTCTTGCCCCAGCCGATATAGGAGAGCGGCACTTCGCTGACCCAGAATGGCGACAGCTGGTCGCGCGGGCTGCCGGCGTCATGCGTGATGATCGTGTTCTTGACGTCGACCGTGTGCAGCAATTCCCAGACCACGCGATAGGGCGACAGCGGCTTGGTATTCTGCGTCAGCCGCGGCATCCATTGCTCCATCCACTCTTCCTTAAGCGAGCGGATGCCACGGGTCACACCGGCGAGACGGTCGCGGGTCTTGCCGTGCAGACGATCCTTGATCTCCTCGAGCAGGGCATCGAGCGTCAGCCCGGCGTCGCCGACCGCCGCCAGCTCCGCAGGCACGTCCTTGTTGATGTCGGTCGCATCGACTGTGGCATGGGCGATACGTTTGCCCTTGGGCATCGGCGTCGCAAAACTCGACCGGGTAAAGCTGCAGCCGATACCGAAAATCAGATCGGCATTCTGTAAAAACGTGTGCAGCTGCTTCGAGATGCCAATGCCGCCCGACCCCAGCGCCAGCGGATGGTTTTCCGGGAAAGCGCTCTTGCCCGGCAATGTCGTCATGACCGGCGCTTCGAGGAGTTCGGCCAATTGCTGCAATTGCGGCCAGGCCTTGGCGTAATGCACCCCCTGCCCGGCGACGATCACAGGGCGCTGTGCCTCGACCAGCGCCGCAGCGATGTCCGAGATCGAGCGCGGATCGGGACCGGTCTTGAGCCTCGGCGTCTTCTGATAGTCGATTGGGTCGTTGATTTCCTCGCGCAACAGGTCTGACGGGAATTCGACCAGTACCGGGCCCGGGCGGCCATTCTTGACCTGGGTGAAGGCGCGCCGCAACGCCTCCTCGGTGGCGCTCGGCACCGTCACCTGCTCGATCCATTTGGTGACATGCCGGAAATTCAGCGCGGCGTTGAAGTTGGGGCGAACCTGATTGATGTTGCGGGCATAGCCGGCCGGCAGCACGACAACCGGGCAGGAATCCCCCCAGGACTGCGCCACCCCGCCAAACGCGTTTTCGGTGCCGGGACCGTGCTGCATCGCAAAGACGCCGATCCGGTCGCCCGAGGTCACCTTGGCAATCGCATCGCACATATGCAGCCCGATCCGCTCCTGGCGCACCATGATCGTGCGGATATCGGCCTCGGCTGCCGCCTCGATGATCGGATTGACCGGGTAGCCGATCAGAAAATCGATCCCCTCGCGTTTCAGAATCTCGGCAACGGCATTGGCGACCTTCATCGGCGATCTCCTGGTGTGACGACCATGTTCGACGATGATTGTGACACAACCAGCCTGCCCTGTGCCAACTCTATGCACAGTCGCAGGTTCGCTGGCGTGAAGGTAGAAGGGTTCCTTAATATGGTAGAAATGGTGTGCAGATGAGCCTGAATATCAAAAGCGACGAGATCCATGCCCTGGTCAAACAATTGACAGATCTCACCGGGGAAAGCATGACGGCAGCGGTTGCGAATGCCGTTCGAGAGCGTCTTGAGCGAATACGTCGAGAATGCGATGTCGGTTTAGCAGATCGCCTGTTGGCAATCGGTAGGGACTGTGCCACCCACCTCAAAGAGCCCTTTCGCTCGGTCGAACACGGCGATCTGCTTTATGATGAACTTGGCCTTCCGCGATGATCATCGATACTTCGGCGCTGATTGCGATCCTGCGCGCCGAACCCGAAGCGGCAGCTTGTGCCGCAGCCATTGCTGCCGCGGCGCAGCACCGCATTTCCGCCGCCGCTCGGGACCGCTGATCAACTGAAATCTCGCCATCGTACCGTCTCTTGCACCGGGGCAAACACTGGTACTTGCATCGGAGTCTAGCCGGACCGATCAGCCCGACTACTGCAAGGCGGCCCTCGCTGGACGGTTACTTTCGTGATACGGATGCGCCCTTCGCTAACGGCTGTCCTCAACCAGAAAACTGATCTTGCCGTTCACCCGGTACATCGTGATCTGATCGTTCTCGACGACGCATTCCGCATTTTTGATCCAGAATGAATTAATGCCGCGCAGGGTCTTGGAGGCTTCTCTGATCGCCTCCTTGCAAGCATCGTCAAAGCCGTGTGGCGATTGCGCGATGACCTCGATGCTGCGAACAATAGACATTGCACTCCTCCTGTGCCGCAAAGCCCAAAACCGGCGTGTTTCAGATCGCCCGAAGTAACCGGGCAGCCCGCTCGCCGTGGCATTTCAACGGCGGTGGGCCGATTTGGTTGCAGTCTCAGCCCGGCCTTTGCCGGCGCCGGAGCGAGTGAGTGCCTCTCAACCGGGAGAAGGCGCGGGCTCGCCGATCAGGGTCAGGATCAGCGAGCGGCGGTGCGGCGAGGCGCGATGCTCGAACAGAAAGATCCCCTGCCACACGCCAAGCTGCAAGCGGCCGTCAGTAACCGGGATCGTCAGCTGGGTCTGGGTCAGCATGCTCTTGATATGCGCCGGCATGTCGTCCGGCCCCTCATCGTTATGGCGATAGAGGCTCGTGTCTTCCGGCACCAGGCGCCGCAAAAACGCGTCGAGATCATGCCGCACTGCCGGTGAGGCGTTTTCCTGGATCAGCAGCGAAGCTGAAGTGTGCGGGATATAGATGGTCAACAGCCCGCAATCGATCTTCCGGCTTTCGACCCAACGCGAAACCTCAGCTGTGATCTCCTTGATTTCGCGCGGCTCGGTATCGAGGGTCAGGCGGGTTTGAGCGATTTGCATAGCCATCCTATGCTTAGGAGATAGGCGCGAGGCGGCGAGCGGCAAGCGTTACAATGACGATCAGCTGCTGCGGGCCTCTAGATGCTCTTAGAATACGGTGTTCAAAGCGATGCAGAACACGCGACTTTCAGCCCTCGATTTTGATCTCGGTCCGGAGACCGACCTGTTGCGCGCAACCGTGCGCGATTTCGCCGAGGACAAGGTGGCGCCCATCGCTGCTGAGATCGACCGCACCGACCGGTTTCCGATCGAATTATGGCCGCAGATGGGGGCACTCGGCCTGCATGGCATCACCGTAGAGGAGGAGTATGGCGGCGCCGGCATGGGGTATCTCGCCCATTGCGTGGCGATGGAGGAGTTGAGCCGGGCTTCGGCCTCGGTCGGGCTGTCCTACGGCGCGCATTCGAACCTTTGCGTCAACCAGATCCGCCGCAACGGCAGCGAAGCGCAAAAGCGCAAATATCTGCCCAAGTTGATATCCGGCGAGCATGTCGGCGCGCTGGCGATGAGCGAGCCGGGGGCCGGCTCCGATGTCGTCGCGATGCGGTTGCGCGCCGACAAAAAAGGCGATCATTGGGTGTTGAATGGCACCAAGCTGTGGATCACCAATGGACATTACGCCGACACGCTCGTCGTCTACGCCAAGACCCGCCCCGAGGGCGGCCCGCGCGGCATTACCGCGTTTCTGATCGAAAAGGGCTTTCCCGGTTTCCGCCCCGCGCAAAAACTCGACAAATTGGGCATGCGGGGCTCTCCGACTTCGGAACTCGTCTTTGAGAATTGCGAAGTGCCGACCGAAAACCTGCTCGGAGCCGAGGGAGAAGGTGTGCGCGTACTGATGAGCGGTCTCGATTATGAGCGCGTCGTGCTCTCCGCCGGCCCGCTCGGCATCATGCAGGCCTGTCTCGATCTCGTCGTTCCCTATATCCACGACCGCAGGCAATTCGGCCAGCCGATCGGCGAATTCCAGCTGATCCAAGGCAAGATCGCCGACATGTATACCGGGATGAATGCGTGCAAGGCTTATGTCTATGCCGTGGCACGGGCTTGCGATAGTGGCCGGACGACGCGCAAGGACGCCGCCGGCGCCATCCTGTACGCCGCCGAAAAGGCGACTGCGATGGCACTCGACGCGGTGCAGATCCTGGGCGGCAACGGCTATATCAACGAATTCCCCGCCGGACGGCTGTTGCGCGACGCCAAGCTCTACGAGATCGGCGCCGGCACTTCGGAGATCCGTCGGATGCTGATCGGCCGCGAAATCTTCCAGGAAACGCTGTGAGATATCCCCTCCGAGGGATATCAGCGCCGCCGCGGCGAGGCGTCCTTTGCCAGTTGCGAGGTGATATCGGCAAACGTCACGGCAAGCGACGTGCGCACATCGAGCACGGTCGGGCTGCGGGTCGCGAGCGCCTCTGACAGGGCCGGTGCGATCGCCGCCGGATCCTCGATGCGCACCCCGCGGCAGCCCATCGCGCGGGCGATCGCAGCATGGTCCCAATCGTTGAACTCGGCCGAGAACGGCCCCGACCCGTGCAAGACCCAGCCCAGCGCCTTGTTGTTGAAGACGACGGTGATGATCGGAATATCGTGCTCGACCGCGGTCATCAGCCCGTTCATTGTCATCGCAAAACCGCCATCGCCACACACCGCAACGACCGGCCGGTCGGGATGGACGAGCTTGGCGCCGAGTGCCGCCGGGATTGCGAACCCCATCGGACCCGAGCCGGCCGCTTGCAGAAAGCCCTCGGCGCGCTTTGTTTGATAGAAATGCGTCATCATGATGCGGTTTTCGCCGGCGTCGCAGGTGACGATCGCATTCTCCGGCAGACCGCGCTGCAATTCGCCGATCAGGCGCTGCGGCAGGATCGGCACGTCATCGGCGAAATAGGCGCGGTCATTGAAATAGCCGCGGCGCTCGCGATGACCGGCGACGCGGCGCTCGGCCGCCTGCCGACGCCCGGCCCCCCGCGTCCGCATTTCGGCGACAAGCTGCCCAAGAATTATAGCGGCGTCGCCGAGCAATACATGCTCAGCCGGGTAATTCCACGAGACGTTGCGCGGCTCGATGTCGATTTGAACAAAAGTCTGCCGGGTCGGGTCCAACAAGGCGCGGTTTTCCCAGGCGGTATCGCTCGGCGACAGTTTCGAGCCGACGACGACGACGAGGTCGGCATCGGCAATGCAGGCATTGGCGGCCTCTGTGCCAAACGTGCCGAACACGCCCAGGGCCAAGGGGTGGGTTTCGGCGAAGGTGCCCTTGCCGGCCGCGGTCGTCGCGACCGGCAGGCCCGCCATCTCGGCAATTTGGCGCAGCTCGTCATAGGCTCGGGCGATGCGCACGCCGTTTCCGGCGATCAGCACCGGACGCTCAGCCGCGAGTATCGCAGCGGCCGCCGCCTCGACTTGCCGCTGTTCGGCCGGCGGGGGAGTGCCGGGCAGGTAATAGCGGGTGGGATACAGCATCGGCTGAGAGTCGGGTGACACCGCGCCGGCCAGCGAATCGTGACTGTACAGGATGGCGACCGGGCCCGGCTGACCCGCGAGCGCATGCTTAATGCCAAGCTGGGTTGCCTGCACCGCCGCGATCGGGTCATGCGCCTGCATGACGTGCTTGGTGACGCCGCCAAACGCGCGACGCGCGTCCCAGCTGCCCCAATCGCCGGTGCCCTGCTGATAAGGCGCGTGCAACGGAAAGCGTGGTGCATCGCTGAAGTCGGTCAACAGCAGCATCGGCGAGCTCGACAAATGCGCTTCAATCGTGCCGATCAGCCCGTTGCCGAGGACCCACGGCCCCTGTCCCAGCAACACGCCGGGGCGCCGCGTCAGCCGGCCATACACCTCGGCCATTACGCCGCCCAAGGATTCCTCGCGCACCAAGACCGTGCGGATCGAGTTCTGGTATTTGCTGAGGCCGGAGACGATGCGGCCGGTGTGGCCGCCGGAAATGCCAAAAACCATTTCGATCCCGGCTTCTTCGAGCACTCGGGCGACCAGCGCATTCGCCGGCGTTTCTTCGGTCAGCATCGGCTCGATCGGCATGGCCTCATCCTCCCTTGCATCATGGCCGCCCGAGCTTGCCTCCTCGCCGCCGCGAAAACAATGATCGGACGCTCAAAAGGCGGGACAGAAAACGCGATTAGGCCTGATCCGCGCGGATCGGACGATAGAGGACATTTACGATCTTGGCTCGAACGAGTTGATTCGACTCCCGGGATTTGAGTGGCCGGGTCCTATCCCGGCCGGCTGCCGGCGTTATTCGCCGCCGCCGGCTGGAACATGCGGCTCGAAAGCTCATCGAGAAATGCGAATACGCCCGAGATGTTGTACCCGGCCAATAATGCCAGGGCCGACAACCCGAGGCCCTGTTGTGGATTTGACGCGCCGAGATAGCTAAAAAACAGGCCAATGATGGCGCCGCCTAGGACCCCGAGGACGACATCCTGCTGAACGCGTCCGCGGTCTGTCATCGTGACCAGCGACTGATCAACCTTGCGGCGCAGCGCGCGCAATGTAGCGGCCATCGCCCCCAAGCCGCCGTAGAGCGTGGGGAGCAGATAGAGCGTGATACAGCCGAGCAGCCCGTCGGCGACTTCGCGGGTTCGGAGGGGCATCGGCTTGCTTCTCGGCGCGCTCGCAGGTGAAGGGCTGCCTTGCGGATCGGCCGCCGCCGCATATCGCATCGCAGCCATCTCCATCTGCGGCCGACCGGCCGCAGGGTCGCATAGCGAGGTCAAGATAATTGGCGAGATCAAGGGCGAAGCGTCAGACAGATCCTTGGCCAATTCCTCCGTGTCGTGCCGGATTGCGGCAAAATCGTCGAGTATCTGTTGCTGGCTGTCGAGGATCATGTGACCGGCCAATGCGTAGGCTGAAATGATCAGGGTCAACGCGGTGCCCAACAGGGCGAAAAATTCTGTGAGGACAACGCGGGATGCGAGACGGCGGGCACCGATTTCGCATTCGGGCCGCAAGCCTGAAGGAGCCATAGCCGACCCTTTTCCTCGCAAGCGGCGCCACAATCGCGAGAACAGTGAATGCTTCCGGACAGCAACATAGGCATTCGTGATCTGAATACTGTTTACGGTTGCGGGGGCAGCGACGGCGGCCAGAAAATCTCGGCTCAGATAGAGAAAAGCGAGATCCGTCAAGCCCTCATCACCTTCCGGCGCCGAGCCGGAGGCTGGCGATGGCGCCTCCGCTATCGGTCGAAGGTCCGGAAAATGGCTCTCGATGGCGACAAACCGCGTGAGGAAATGTTTATAGGTCCGGCATGGAGGAACCGCCACCCGTCGTATCGAGGCGCTGAGATCAGCCCGAGTATCCTCAAACTGCACCTGTAAAAGATTGTCCGCCCGCCGGCCCAGATATCCCAGCAGGACACTGACATCTTTAATCGCCTGGCGGGTCTCTCCCGCCAATTTGTCGAGCGGCGGGGACTCCGTCGCCATCCGTTACCTCCTTTGAACGCGCCTCGGTACGAGTATTTAACGTAAGCGATCGTACCGCTCGCGTTTGTGAGGTAATTCACATCGGTCGGCGTTTATCGGAGGGGTCTGTATACTTTGGCGGCGGCGTCCGCTTTTTGCATCGCCGCCACACCTTTGGCGCCGATCATCAGGATGGTGGTTTACGCCGCCTTGAGGCGCCCCTGGCGCCCAATAATACCAATGCGAGGGCCGACATGCTTTCGTTGTCCGGCACATCGCAAATGACGACGAGACCGCTGTCAGAGTTCGGCGGCGACGGCGGCGTGATAGCGGCGCAACGCGGCCAAATGGTCGGAGAGTGTATGGCCGGAGATACGCTTATGGTGGCGGCGGTTGAAAGTCGTCGTCAGGCACAGATGCGAGGCCCCGGCGGATTTCCAAAACCGCGCCTCGCGCGCCCAATCGGCCTCATTGCCGCTGCCCATCGACACCCAGGCCTCGATCCCGATCTGCTCCGGGTCGCGCCCCGCGCCCTCGGTCAGCCGGCGCAGCCGCCCCAGCACTTCGGTGGCTTCCGGGCCCGGCGGATAGGCGTTCGGCATCCAGCCGTCGCCCCATTTCGCGATGCGCTCCAAGGTCCGGTCATGATGGCCGCCAAACCATATCGGCACCTTGCCCGAGGCCGGCCGCGGATTGATCCCGGCATCTTCGATCGTGTGCCAGCGCCCTTTGAATGTGACATGCGGGGAGGCCCACAATTTCTGCATGACCTGAACCTGCTCTTCCGAGCGGCGGCCGCGATTGTGGAAGCTCTCATTGAGGCCAGTGAATTCGACCTCGTTCCAGCCAACCCCGATGCCGAGCCTAAAGCGGCCACCTGACAAGGCGTCGAGACAAGCCGCCTGCTTGGCGACGAGCACGGTCTGGCGCTGCGGCAGGATCAGGACGCCAGTAGAAAAGCCGAGCTTTTGCGTGCAGCTTGCGAGATAGCCGAACAATACGAACGGGTCATGGTAGAGCCCGGCGCCGGTGCGGTCGCCCTCTCGGGCCCCGAGCACATGATCAGGCGCCTCGACAAAATGATAGCCGATCGCCTCCGCCGTCTGGGCGTATTCACGCACGACTGCCGGATCGCCGCCGATATCGCTCCACGGCAACAAGGTCCCGATTTCCATCGCACTTCCCCTTCGTGATCCGCATGGGCCTATCTCACGGGCTATCGTAACATGTGCAGCGGCATCGCCCGAGAGCATAACGGCCGCCCGGGCTCGGCGAACCGTGAGCGCGTCAGCCGGTTGGCGTAGGTGCGCGGCCGACCACGGCGATCATCGGATCGCGCTCGTCCTCGACCCATTCGGCAAGGCGATGGGTCGCGATCTCGGCGAAACCCGTATGGCGCAGATAGTGCGTGACAAGTCTTGCATGGCCGTCATCATCGAGTGCGCGCCAGACCGCCACCGCCTTGGTCCAAAAGCAGCGGTTCGAAAAACCGATGACGATCGGTCCGCCAGGCCGCAAAACCCGCCGCACCTCGCGCAACACTTCGAGCGGGCGCTGCAAATACTGGATCGAGACGCAGATCATCGCTGCATCGACACGATCGTCGGCGAGTGGCAGGATCGGGTCGCGATTGAGGTTCTGAATGAACCACCGGCTAAGTCTCGGATTGGCGGCGAGTTCCTCGGCGTTCATACCGTGGCCGATGATTTCGGCATAGGCGATCTCGGGCGGCAAATGGCTGACCCAACTCGACATCAGATCGAGCAAAACGCCGCCCGCCGGCAGAATCTTCCGGTAGAATTCTGTCAACGCGGCAATCGCGCCGTCGTCGATATGACAGACAAGCCGTGCCGGCTCATAAAAGATTTCGTCGTCTTCGGCGTCGAGTTTGGCAAAGGCTCCAGGCGGCAGACCAAGCGCGTCTTGTTCCATCGGTTCACGCCGTTGTTGATGCAATGGCACGCGCCCGGTCGCGTCCGGTACCCGGCTACGACTCCGCGCCGGGCCGTGAAATTGACACGGACCAGCCGAGTGGGACAATCATTATCAGCCGTGCGGGCGTTCGCAATTGACCATCCACGGGATGCCGAACTGGTCAACCAGCATGCCAAACCGACGGGCCCAAAAGGTTTCTGCGATCGGCATCGTCACCGTCCCGTTTTCCGACAATGCCTGGAACACCCGCTCCGCCTCCGCCGGATCGTCGATACCCAGGGTGACCGTAACTCCTTTTGGCGCTTGATAGTGGTCCGGTGGCGCGTCGCCGCCCATCAGTACCTCGTCGCCAACCGTCAGCCGGGCATGCACGATTTTGTCGCGTGTTCCGCCGACACCTGGTCTTTCATCGGAGTCTCACCATAGGTCATCATGGCGACGATTTTGCCGCCGAGCGCCTTTTCATAGAATTTGAACGCTGCCTCGCAGCGGCCATCGAAACTCAGATACGGATTGAGCTGCATCCTCTCCTCCTCTCGTCGGGATTTTGAATGTGGACCGCGGCGCTACGAGGCGGAACTGTTCTTGGCTGCGAGCTGGGCGCGCATGCGGTCCTCGGCCTGTTGCATTTCCGGTGTCAGGGCGGGACCAAAATCCTCCATTTCAAAGATCTGTCGAACCTCGACCACCCCCTCCCGGAATGGGGCGCGCTTGGCCCATTCGATCGCCTCTCCTGTGGACCCGACATTGATCATCCAGAACCCGGCAATCAGTTCGTCGGGATTGAACGGGCCATCGACGACTTTGCGCTGGTCGCCCGCATAAGAGATGCGGGCGCCCTTCGCGCTTGCCTGCAGCCCTTCGGCAGCCAGCATGACGCCGGCCTCGGCCATTTCTTGGTTGAACTTGAACATCACCTCGATCAGTTCCCGGCCGGGCAGGACACCAGCCTCACTGTCGCGGTTAGCCCTCACCTGCAGCAGGAATCGCATCGTCCATTTCCACTCTGTGTTCTCTGGGTTCAAGCCGGCGTTGCCGATTGCCATAGCCCCATCATGCGGCCCTCGGGGTCGGTGAACAGCGAGAAAGCCCCCATGCCGGGTACCGCCTGCTCTTCGATATGAACCTTTCCACCGGCCTTAACGACCTTGTCGCGATACGCGGCGAGATCGTCGACTGCGATGTAAAAGAGCATGTTGCCGGGCCACGGTTCTGGCCGATCCGGTTTGACGACGCCCCCGTTGATACCGCCTTCGCTGCCGGTCTCGACGATGTAGTAGTTCAATTCAGGCCGATGCTGCACCTTCCAGCCAAATATCTGCTCGTAAAATGCCGATATTTTGGCTGGATCCTTTGACATTAACTCCCAGTGAACGACGGGATTACCCATTCCAAATCTCCTTTCTATGAGCGAGGTCGAGGCAGGTTAAGTTGTCAACATCCCAATTAATTTCATTGCAGTCGAAGACATACTGCTTTCGACCTTGAGGCAGGGCAGGGCGCGCCGCGTCGATCCCGCTGGCGAGTAAATTCCTTTTCTCGCGCAAGCAATTTCACGCGTCCGGCAAGCCATTCCTCGCGCGAGGCGATCCGGTGCGCGTCCACACTGCCCTCCATCAGTTCAATTGTTGACATTTAAATTGATATCAACATATTATCCCGGTCATGTCAAGCGGTGAAGAACCTTCCTACGACATCACGCTTTTGGTTCGCGACCACTGCCTGTGCCTGCATCTGCAGCGGGCGGCGCGTGCCGTCGCCCGGCGCTTTGATCAGGCGTTTCGCCCGGTCGATCTGACCAACGGCCAGTTCTCGTTATTGATGTCGCTTAATCGGCCGCAGCCGCCGAGCATGACGGATGTCTCGCGGTTGTTGGCGATGGACCGCACGACTTTGACCGCCAATCTGAAGCCGCTCGAACGGCGCGGTCTGGTTGAGGTTGCCAGCGACACCGTTGACCGGCGCACGCGCCGTCTCAGCTTGACCGCCGCCGGTCGCGAATTATTGACGGCGGCCATGCCCCTATGGCGAAGAACCCACGCCGACATTGAAGAGCTTATCGGCGAGCCTGGCGCCGACCGCCTGCGTGCCGATCTGTGGGCACTGTCATGAGCAGAGTTCGCCCACCGGCAGGATCGTCCCGCAATCTCCCGCTTCCTGACGGGTTGACCCTACGAAACCCGGCTTCCGCGCTCAGCCAACGGGTCGGCGGTCGGGATTGAGATCGCTCCGCCGCGATCGCCGCCGACGAGCGGTGACGGCGCTTTGCGGCCAAAGGCCTCGATCCCAGGAATCTGCGCATCCTCAAGCGGCGGCAGGTGCTGTTTGCGCGCCAGCGCCGCTTCGATAAAGGGGGCCAATTCCCGTTCTTTTCCAGCCGCGCGCAGGCGCTCGCGGTCCTTGAATTCGGGCATCACTTGCGATGCGAAAATCTCGAGTGACTGGCAGATATGTTCGTGGCGATTGCCGCCGCTCTGCTGGATGAACATGACCTGATCGATGCCGGCCTTCTCGTACTTCGCGAGATGCTCGCGCAATTGCGCCGGGGTGCCGATGCCACCGCGCCCGGCATTGTCCGGCAGCCGGTCTTTGACCTCTAAAAAGCGCTGCCATAGATCGGCACGGCCCGGCTTGTGCTCGCCGAACAGCGCATAATAACCGAGCGAATAGCCAAAAAAGCGAAACCCGTCGAGCCCCCGACGGATCGCCTCAGTCTCGTCAGGGTGACAGGACATCCCGGTGACGATCGCGATGTTCGGATTGACCCGATGCCCGATCGGCACGCATTCCTCGGATTTGATGATGGCGTAATATTCCTCGACCCATCTGGCCGCCTGCTCGGGGTCGAGAAAGGAGAAGGTCAGCGCACCGAGCCCCTTTCTTGCCGCAAGATGGATCGTTTCGCGTCGCGAGCACGCGACCCACATCGGCGGGTGCGGCTTTTGCACCGGTTTTGGCACGAGGTTGCGGCATGGCATGTCGAACCAGCGGCCCTGAAATCCGGGATAAGGCCGCATCGCCAGCATATTGGCGGCCTGTTCGGTCGCTTCCTCCCACATAGACCGCTTGTCGCTCGGATCGACACCAAACCCGCCCATCTCGACCGCTGTCGCCGACTCGCCAGTGCCCCATTCGACACGGCCGTTCGAGACGAGATCGAGGGTCGCGACCCGTTCGGCGACCCGGGCCGGATGATTGTATTTGGGCGGCATCAACGCGATGCCATGACCAAGGCGGATGTGTCTGGTGCGCTGCGAGCAGGCCGCGAGAAACACCTCCGGGGCGGAGGAATGTGAATATTCCTCGAGAAAGTGGTGCTCGACCTCCCAGACATAATCGATGCCAAGCCGATCGGCGAGCGCCACCTGTTCGAGTGCGTCCTGATACAGCCGCAACTCTGAATCCTCGTCCCACGGCTGCGGCAGCTGATGCTCGTAAAAAAGCCCGAATTTCATTGATATGACTCCTCCGCTCCTTCGGTGCGTTCAGTCCCGAGCCGCAATTCTGCTCCGCGTTCGCAGCGAACGTTCCGACCCAAACCCGTCGCACATATCGCATTCCCGGCGAAAGCCGGGACCCATCACGGCCGTGATACCGGCTTTCGCCGGGAATGCGAGAAGGAAGATCGCGGAGAGTGGATCAGATCAAGCGGTTTCCTGGTTGCGGATCGAGCCGGACCTGCGCAGATCTAATTACGCGGTCCAGCGCAGGATTGCCGCGGCGATTTCGTCGGGTTTGTCGAGTTCGGCCAAATGCCCGGCACCCGGTATCGTTACGGTCTCGGTGCGGCCGGTGATCGCGTTGGCAAAGCGGTCGGCGCAGCTTCGGGGCATGACGCGGTCCTCGGCTCCCCAAATCAACAAGGTCGGAGCCTTGATCAACGGCAGCCGCTTTGCGAGCCGGGTGTTGCCGAGCGGCCAAAAGGCGCGGGCCGCGGCTTCGGCCGCGCGGGTCTGCTCGATCGTCCATTCGGGCGAGTTGGCACCCTCGGGCTCGGCCTTGAGTTGGTTCCAGCGCTCGGGATCGGCGCATAACAGGCCCGGCACCTCGGGAGCGCGCTGCGCCCAGGGATCGGTCGCCGGGTCGTTCTCGTCAAAGAGACCCCAAGGCGCAATCAAGGCCAGCCGGCGCACCATATCGGGCCAGATCGCTGCGGCTTCCGCAGCAAACGATCCGCCAACCGAGCCGCCGGCGAGATCGGCACCAGCGAGCCCGGCTTTTTGCAACAGTTCGCGTACCGCCAAAACCCAATCGAGATGGCTGTCGAGCACGGTATGCCCGCGATCCCCGCCCGGATGTCCCGGCAGTGACGGCACGACGACCGTGCGGTCGCGGGCCAGCGCATCGAGAAATGGGATCCAGCGCGGCAACCCGCCAAAGCCGGCAAGAAAACCGAGCTTTGGCCCAGCGCCCGCTTGCCACACGCGCGTCGGAAAGCCGTTGATCTCGACTGAAAACACCTGCGGCTCGGTCATGGCCCTCTCCGGGATCGCTGCCTTTAGAGCCTGACCCGAGCCCCGCCGCTGGTCAAGACCACGAACCGACATACGGCTTGCGATCTTCTTATCCCTCAATATACCCCGGAAAAACCGTCGGCAGCCTTTTGTCGGTTATGTGTCAACCATGCAATGGCAGCTCTCGACAATCCTGCTGCCGCCAGTTTAGGATTATTGAAACAAATCACGAACGAGGATATCCCTGTGACCCGAATATCCCGTCAAGCCCAACGCGCAGCAGAGCGGCCGTTTCCGGTCCGCGTGCGGATCGCCCTGCCGCCCGACGGGCTCAGCCGGCAGCTTCGGGTGATGCACGCTTGGCTCGCCGAAACTTGCGGGGCCGCGGGTTGGGCCTCGGCGCCGTCGGGAACGGACGGCCTGGTCGATAATCAGATCGCGTTTTATTTCGAGAGCGCGACGTTCGCCCACGCCTTTGTTGCACGCTTTTGCTGCGGCTATCGCATCGAAACCATCGCTGGGTCCTTCAGTGCGAAGTGACGGGCCGCGGCCGCGCCAGACTGCCGCCGTTCACAAGACACCCTAATCCTTCTCGGTCTACCCGTGAGCCTTTTCGCCTGGATCGGCTTAGCGGCAACGACCTTTGGCGCCGCCTTGCTGCAGGCGGCGGGCGGGTTTGGTTTTGCCGTGGTCGCGACCCCAATCTATCTGACGATCGTCGCGCCGGCGACAGCGGTCCATCTCGTGATCATGATCGCCACCGCACTGTCGGCGGCGGTGCTGCCGCGCTTGCGACAAGCGGTAGCACCCGGGCTGCTGTTGCGCTTGCTGATTGGCAGCGGTGCCGGATTGCCCCTGGGCCTTGTCGCGTTCCGCTACAGCAATCCCGCCGTCATCCGAGAGGTTGCCGGCGGAACGGTGCTCGGTTTTGCCATATTGCTGGCGCTATTTCGCCGCCGCTCGCGGCTCCTCAGCGTCCTTAACGCGACCCGCAATCGCGACTTTGCCGCTGGTGCCCTCGCCGGTGCGGCGACCGCCCTCGTCGGAATGGCGGGGCCACCGGTCCTGATCTATCTACTGCTGGCCGGTACCGCATCGCAGGTGATCCGAGCGACGTTGCTGGCGTTTTTTGGCTTTGTCTATGCTGCAACCTTGGCAGCGCACACCGCGATAATCGGCATTCCGGCGCAGACGTGGCTGACCGGCGCTGCCATGCTGCCTTTTGCATTGCTCGGTGGGCGCATCGGCCGGCCGCTTGGCGATCGCCTCGGCGCCAGTGCTTTCACCGTGCTTGCGATCGCTCTGCTCGCCGTTGCGGGATTATTGGCACTCGTCGAATAAACCAGCCGCCATCGGATAGGCCGCTCTGTGGCAATCCTTCCTGCCGCCCAGCACATCGGATGGTGACGGCGGCGAAAACAGAGCATATCTTTCATTTGTGTCTTTGCGCTACGAAACATACCGCCGACCGCTAGCTTGGTACGGGCGGGCCACGCGCATCTTGCCGCCCATCGTTAATATCCAGGTGAGATCATGATCGGACCACCGGGATTGCCAAAATTTGGACGCCGGGTCTTTTCATTTAAAACGGCTAAAGCGGCACAGGCAAAGCGGCCGCGCCACACCCGATATGTCTGGAAACTCGCGGCGGGCCTTTACATGGCGGGTGTGCTCGCGCATTTCAGCCATCATCTGGCCTTCAACTTTGCCCAAGGCGACCCGTCTTTTGGCCGGGCGCTGGTTGCCGCGCCGGTCAGCCTCGTCTGGCCGGCGGATCTGATCGGCACCCTGATCTCGCTGACCTGATCCGAGCGCTGAATTTCCGGCGTCCTTCTGCCGCCCTGCTACTGCGGTGGGACGCAGACCCGTTGCTTTCGGGGTTATAGGCCGGGAAGCCTTGGTGTTTCCTGCCACGCCGGGCGGGCACGGGACGTCTCGAGATAGGCACCGACCTTCGAGAAGCCGGCGAGGCTAAAACCAGCCCTTTCGATCACATTAAAGATCGGACAATAGGCGCAGTCGACCAGGCTGAAATCGTCGCCGAGCATCCATTGGTTGTGCTGGAGGCGGTTCTCGATGATCGGAAGTACGGTCTTGAGTGCCGCTTCGCCGCGCGCAACGACGGCTTCGTCCATGGCAACTCCGGTGACCCTGGCGCGGATGCGAAGCGCAACCTCGCCCGCCGCCGGCATGATGTGCTGGGATAAAAAGAAGAGCCATTGGAGGGCTTGCGCCCGCCCTGCCGCTGATACCGGCCACAGCCGGCCGGTTGTCTCGCCGAAATAGGCAAGGATCGCGTGCGACTCTGATAATGTCGTGCCGTCATCGATCAGGACCGGCACTCGGCCGGCAGGATTGACGGCAAGAAACGCGGGCTGCCTCTGCTCTCCTTTGGCCAGATCAACCGGGATGAGCTCGCAATCGAGCCCCAGCTCTTTGAGCGCGAAGGTGACCTTCTGCGGGTTGGGCGACGGAAAATGATAGAGCTTCATGGTCTTCGTCCTCTGCTAGCGGGTTGCGTCTTCGGCAAATTGAGCCAGCACGATGTCCCATCCACCGGCGAAGCCCTTGCCCCTTTCTCGCATCGTCGGGCTGGTTTCGAACCCGCGATGCTCGAGGTCGACGCGGGTGCCGCCCGCTACGGCGGCGAAGCGGACCTCTACCTCCGTAGTCGTGTCCCATGCGGGAGATTTGAAGGTGAACACGATCAGGTGCGGCGGCTCGCAGCGGATCACCCGGCCGATTTCGCATTCGCTCCCATCAGTGAAGCGTTCGTAGAAACGGCCGCCCACGTGGTCGTCGAGAAAGATCTCGTTAGCCCGCTCGCGGGCCATTGAAAACCCGCGCTTCAGCGGCCACCAGCGGCCAATCTCGCTGGTGAAGATGCGGAATGCCTTGTCTGGGCCGCAGCTGACATTGGCTGATTTCCGGATCGTCATCTGCCCTCCTCCGCCACGCGCCTGAAGGCGTCGAGTGCAATATCCCAAAAGGCACTCAATTCCTCGACTTGCGCCGCGGCGGCGTGCATCGCCGCTCCGGCGCCGGGCGCCAATGCGTACACCCGCTCGCGTCCTGACTTAGCCGCCTGGATAAGCCCGGCGCGTTGCAATACCCGGGCGTGCTTGCAGATCGCCGGTCGGCTTACCGCAAAGCCGCGCGCCAGATCCCCAGCGCGGCGCGGCCGCTCTGCAAGCCGGCGCAACATCTCGCGACGGATCGGGTAGCCGACGGCAGTGAGAATATCGTCAACCTGCGCCATCGCAAAAATGCGTAACCATGAGGTTACAAAATGTCAAGCGGCGATTTCTTCGGTTGGCAGCGGCACGTTTCCACGCTCAGAATGGGAGCCGAGGGAGGACGCAGCCATGGAACGGATCGCGCAATCGCCACTGGCGATTTATCAGCAATATCTCGACAAAGGCGAACTCGCCTATCAGTGGAGCCCGGAAGCAAACCGGGCGGTGTTTTATCCGCGCGTCATCTGTCCGTATACCGGCAGCAATCGCCTCGAATGGCGAGTCAGCGCCGGTCTCGGTGCGGTTTATGCGACAACCGTCACCCATCCGCGCGAGGGTGCGCCCTACAATGTCGCGCTGATCGATGTCGATGAAGGCTTTCGGCTAATGAGCCGCGTCGAGGGCATCGCTCCCGAAGCGGTCAAAATCGGGATGCGCGTCAAATTTCGGGTGCATCGGCCCAAGGGCGATCAGGCTTCCGGCGACGAGCCGCCCTATCCGGTCTTCGTCCCGCTCGGGGAGGGTGCGTGATGGCCGGGCTGCAGCGCGGCGCCGCCGCGATCGTCGGGGTCGCCGAATCCGATCTCGGGGCCGTCGCCGCCGAGATGAGCCCGATCGATCTGATGGCCCAGGGCATTCATCGCGCTCTCACCGATTGCGGGCTGTCCCTGAGCGAGGTCGACGGCTTGATCTGCGCCACGGCACAGAGCCGCACCTCGGGTCTCAACCTCGCCGAATATCTCGGCATTTCGCCGGCCTTTATCGACACGACGATCCTTGGCGGGTCGTCCTTCATGTTTCATGTGGCGCACGCCCAGATGGCGCTGCAGCTGGGGCTGTGTCAGGTTGCGGTCATCGCCTATGGCTCGACCCAACGCACGATCGGACGCCGCCACGCCTCGGTGCGCGAATACAATCCGTACGAAACCCCGTTCCGTCCGTTTCTGCCGTCGACCGCCTATGCGCTGGCTGCCTCGCGCCACATGCACCAATACGGGACGACGCGCGAGCAATTGGCCGCGATCGCGGTGGCGGCGCGCGAATGGGCGCTTAAAAACCCGGTTGCCTGGGAGAAGAAGCCGCTGACGATTGCCGAGGTCCTCTCGGCGCGCATGATCAGCTATCCGTTTACGGTGCGCGATTGTTGCCTGGTGACTGACGGCGGCGGCGCGGTGATCATGACCCCCGCCGAGCGCGCCCGTTCATTGAAAAAGCCGCCGGCCTATGTGCTCGGCTGCGGCCAGGCGATCACCCACGCCAACATATCGAGCATGCCCGATCTGACCGTGACCGGTGCGGTGCCGTCGGGCCGCGCCGCTTACGACATGGCAAAGCTCGGGCCCGCCGACATCGACGTGCTCGAACTCTATGACGCGTTCACGATCAACACGATCCTGTTCCTCGAAGACCTCGGCTTTTGCGAAAAGGGCGAAGGCGGGTCTTTTGTCGAGAGCGGACGCATCGCGCCGGGCGGCGCGCTGCCGGTCAACACCAATGGCGGCGGGCTGTCTTATTGCCATCCCGGCATGTACGGCCTGTTTCTGTTGATCGAGGCGACGCGGCAGTTGCGCGGCGAATGCGGCGAGCGCCAAGTCAGGAATTGCGAGGTTGCCCTCGCTCACGGCAATGGCGGCGTGCTCTCCTCGCAAGCCACCGTGATCCTCGGCGCCGCGGCTACGGTTTAGTCATTTGTAATGAGAGGGTGGGATACAAAAGGCCGTCATGTCGCGCCGCAAGCAGAAGCATCTGATCGAACCGAAAGCGCTCATTAGTCTGCTTGTTGTTCTGGGTATCATCTGGCTCGTCGCTCAGGCTGTTAATAATCTTCCAAGTGGCTCGGCCGGCGCCTTTGCTTTAATCATTTTTCTTGCGGCCGCAATGGTCATCACCTACCCGATCGTCAAAGTTCTAAGGCGTACCCGCGCACGTCAAACCTTGGTTCGCAAAGCACGAGACGTATGTGCGCAGCAATTACCCGCCTTGGCACGACGTCACGCACAATTGGTTCAGCCCGATCCCTACGGGAGACCGCAGACTGAAAGATGGGCGAAAGAGATCGATTATTTTATCATGCAGCATATCCAGCCTGTACTGATCCCCAGTGAGGTCGGCGCCCTCGTGCGGGATCGCGAGAAGGTTGTCCAATCAATCTGGACGCAAGTTGAAACAGCCATGCGCGACCAACCGCCCTTGCAGGCTTTTTTTGACAATATGACCCCTGCAGAGTTTGAAGCGTTCTGCGCAGAGGAACTCCGCCGCGCCGGCTGGGATGCGCGCGTCACGATGCAGAGCCGGGACCAGGGGGTTGATGTGATCGCGACGAAAAAGGGACGACGCATTGTACTCCAGTGCAAACTCTATGCTCGTCCAGTTGGCAATAAATCAGTTCAGGAAGCCGTAGCAGCAAGGGGGTATGAGAAAGCGGATTTCGGAATTGTAGTGTCTAATAATAGATATACGAGTGCAGCAGAGCAACTTGCCAATACGAATGGGATTTTGTTGTTGCACTATAGAGACCTGAGAAATCTTGAGATGATATTGAATCAGCAGACGATTTCATAGTCAAAATATGATGCAGACAGTGGACGATGGAAACGAGATATTTCACCGTCGTCCTTCCGCCATGTTGCAGTCGCGCGGAACCGAGGCTGTTGGCGGAATACGCATTGCTATTCCGCCTTACCTGCTCGCGGCCATAGTCTTGAGCTGGCATACAACCTGGGCAACTTCATGCGGACGCTGGCGCTGCCCAAGCCGGCGGAGCGGTGGTCGCTGACCAGCCTACGCGAGAAGCTGATCAAGATTGGTGCGAAGGTGGTCAGTCATGGCCGCTACGTGACTTTCCAGATGGCCGAGGTCGCGGTGCCGCGACAGATGTTCGCCGAAATCCTGTCCTTGATCGCCCGGTTGCGGGCACCCCCCGCGCCGGCATGAGGAGCCAGGGAAATCAAATGCGCGGGCCACGAGGGAGAGGCATGCCGCGATGCAGGTAAAACAGTGCGTATCTGCGTTGCGGTGCCGTCAATCGCCGGCTTCAATCGCCTCTTGCCCGCGACGAAAGCAATTTGCCGTTGTCCGAGCCGATCAAAGGGGTGATCCTGACTCAAAATAGCCGAGAATCTGGCGAATGTCGGATCAAAGCACAGACACCGGGGAGAATCGATGAGACGGTCAAACGTAAGGGCGCGAGACGCCATAGCTGACCGTTACCACATGAGGAGGCGCGAACTACTTCTCCTTCTAAGTACAGCGATGACAGCGCCGCGGTTGGTTTTGGCTCAGCAAAGGGGAGGCTCGATTGGCATCCTTGACCCAACCTGCCAGCGAGAGGCCACTTTGGCGGCTGTTCGCGAGGGCTTGGAGGACGCCGGCTTCAGCTTTCCGCTTGTCGCTGTCGAATACCGCGGGGCATGCTGGACGGACAGACACTTCAATCCGTTAGCTACACTGGCTATTGACTTGGTGATCTGCGATGTCGACGTGATCGTGACGGCAACCTTGAGTGGCATCCAGGCCGTAAAAGCCGCGACCTCATCAATTCCGATCGTGTTCATCGGTGACGGCAATGTCATCACAACGGGCTTGATCGAAAGCCCGGATGAGCTAGGTAGTAATCTCGCCGGCATCGCCCTGTCATCGGAATCAGAAGGGTATCTCAAGCAGTTCGAGCTTCTCACCGAGCTGCTTCCTCACGCTCGTGTGATCGCGGCTCTCGTGAACCCCAACAGCAAAATCGCACAAAGGCAAATCCAACAAGTACAGGAAGCAGCGCTCGGGATGGGGATACAGCTGAAAATCCTCAAAGCCGGCATCGACTTTAATTTCGAGACCGCGTTCGCGGAGCTAGCCAGCGTGCATGTCGCCGGGCTTCTCGTCGGCGCCGATCTATTCTTCGATACTTGGCATAAGCGGCTCATATCGCTGACGGCTCGCCATGCCATACCGACGGTCTACGGCTGGCGCGAGTTCACCGAATTTGGCGGGCTGATGAGCTACGGCCCGAGCAGGGCTGCCATTTGGCGCCAAGCTGGAGTGTATGCCGGAAAGATTCTTAAGGGCGCAAACCCGGCCGATTTGCCGGTCCAGAAGCCCAATCCGAAGCGGTTTGAACTGGTGGTCAACCAGAAAACTGCCGGAATCCTCGACCTGACGATCCCACAGACGATCCTCGCTAGCGCGGATGAGGTGATGGAATAGCCCCTGCGCCGCATTGCTGAGGCGGCCTTGACGAGCCGAATTGGCAATGAATACCCAACTAAATGGGCCCGTTCCAACAGTGACACTGGTGGCGAATTCAGCGGCTCTGCCGTCATATCCGCCGCGGCGCGCGTCCGCCAAGCCGAAAGCGCCCGCAAGAGCGGGTTTTGCCGAGATGTCAGCCCGTGAACAAACGACGAATCCCGATTGAGATAAGCGGCCGCGCGGCTGTTCCGGGCGGGGTCGCGCACCATCGTGCACCGTCGCGCTCCCACATGGCGTCAATACCATGCGATTGCCGCAATTGCGCCGTATCCTTGTTTCCTCCTGAGCGGATCGTGAACGATCCGACGGATAACGGATAGACGGAGTTAGGACGACCTGATCTCGACCTGATAAAACAGGCGGAACAGGCTGCAGCGGCATTCGCCGGGCTTGCCATCGGCGATCTTACTGGCCCACTGTCTCACTGGCGAATTCGGATCGGGGAGGAGCGGCATGCCCGAAAACAATTTGGTGCGGTTTGAGAGTGTCGACGGGATCGGCGTCATCACGATCGACAACCCGCCGGTCAACGCACTCTCGCCCGGCGTGCCAGAGGGCATTGTCGAAAGTGTCGAGCGCGGCAACACCGATCCGGCGATCCGCGCCATGGTGCTGATCGGCGCGGGCCGGAGCTTTATCGCCGGCGCCGACATCCGCACCTTTGGCACCAACCGCCCGCCGCCGGTCGAGGGCCGCCGCCCGCACCAGGTGCTCGATGCGAGCCAGAAGCCGGTCGTCGCCGCGATCCACGGCTATGCGCTGGGCGGCGGGTTCGAACTGGCGCTCGCCTCGAACTACCGGATCGCGGTGCCGAGCGCCAAGATCGGTTTGCCGGAAGTGCTGATCGGCATCCTGCCGGGCAGCGGCGGCACCCAGCGCCTGCCCCGGCTGATCGGCCCGAAGGCGGCGATGGACATGATCGTCTCCGGCCGCCATGTGCCGGCCGAGGAGGCCCATCGTCTCGGCATCATCGACGAGCTGGTGCCCGAAGGCGCCGATCTGCGCGAGGCGGCGATCGCCTTTGCCCACCGCATCGCCGATAAGCGCCCGGTGCCGCGCATCCGCGAGCACGACGAGAAACTCGCCGAAGCCAAAACCGACCCCGGCCTCTTCGATGCGATGCGGCGCCAGATCGCGCGCCGCGCCCGTGGCCAAAGGGCACCCTATCATTGCATCGCCGCAGTCGAGGCCGCCTGTACGATGCCGTTCGACGAAGGCATCCGCCGTGAGCGCGAAATGTTCGACGAGCTCGAAAACTCGGCCGAGGCGCGCGCCTTGCGCTATGCGTTTTTCGCCGAACGCGAGGTGGCGCGGCTGCCCGACATCCCGCGCGACACGCCGCTGCGTCCGATCAAGACCGCAGCGATCGTCGGCGCCGGCACGATGGGCGGCGGCATTTCGATGAGCTTTGCCGAGTTCGGCTTCCCGGTGAAACTGCTCGAGGTCAGCCAAGAGGCGCTCGACCGCGGCTTGGCGCGCATCCGCGCCAATTACCAGACCAGCGTGCGCCGCGGCAGTCTGACCGAGGCCGAGATGAACCGCCGCCTTGCGCTGATCGAGCCGGTTGGCAGCTATGACGACATCAAGGATTGCGATGTCGTCATCGAGGCGGTGTTCGAGCGCATCCCGGTCAAGGAAGAGGTGTTCAAAAAGCTCGACGACGTCATGAAGCCGGGGGCGCTGCTCTATACGAATACGTCGGGCATCGACATCGATATCATGGCGAACGCGACCAAGAGGCCGCAGGACGTGGCCGGCACGCATTTCTTTGCGCCTGCCAATGTCATGAAACTGTTCGAGGTCGTCAAAGGCGCGAAGAGCGCGCCCGACACCTTGGCGACGGCAATGGATCTCGGCCGCAAGATCGGCAAGATCAGTGCGATGGCCGGTAATGGCGATGGCTTTGTCGCCAACCGCAGCCGCACACCCTTTGGCACCGAGATGAACATCATGGTCGAGGAGGGGGCACTGCCGGAGCAGGTCGACAAGGTCATGGTCGATTTCGGCTATCCGATCGGGCCGTTTGCCACCGCCGATCTGTCGGGGCTCGACATCGGCTATGACAGCCGCCAGCGCCGCGCCGCGCAGGATCCAAATTATCGCAAGATGCCGATCGCCGACATGGTCGTCGAAATGGGACGGCTCGGGCAGAAGACCGGCGCCGGCTGGTTCAAGTATGAGCCGGGCGACCGCACCCCGCATCCCGACCCCGAACTCGCGCGCCTGATCAAGGAGAAGACAACAGAGCTTGGGATTGCGCAGCGCGAGTTTACTGACGAGGAGATTTTGCGCCGGCTGCTTTTTGCTTCGGTCAATGAGGCCTGCCGCATTCTCGACGAGGGCAAGGCCTATCGGGCCAGCGACATCGACGTGATGTGGTTGAACGGGTTCAATTTCCCGCGCTATCGCGGCGGATTGATGTATTGGGCCGACACGATCGGCGGGCCGGCCGAGGTCTATCGCCAGATCTCCGCCTGGCATCA
>JAFAOB010000073.1 GCA_019238055.1 Alphaproteobacteria bacterium | reverse complement strand
CGACCGGATCGTCAGCCTGCCAAACTCGCTCGTGGAAGGCTCTCCTGGCTCACGCGGGGCCTCCGGCGCGCCATCAAACTCCTCCTCAAATGTCTCCCGCTCCCAAAGCTCTGGGGATGCCTGCTAAACTGATAGATGCTTAGCATCCTAGCTCTGACCATCAACATCGTCGCTGGACTAATCTAAATTTTGAACTGAAACCGCGAAGATAGATGACATTACCATAAACTCGGTTGGCGCTTTTTAACAGCCCAGTTGTCTATGGATCGCAAGATGACTTGGGAAATTTTTACAATATAACGACAGAATTATAATTTATTGATGTCAGAAAGTGGCTGGTGCGAATTTGTTCGCTTTGACACTGCGCAGCGACAGCAACATGCTTTGGCATCTCTCCATTGGAGAGGGAAAATCCCCCGTTTCTTATAAATTCGATTACTTCAGTGCGGTCTATGGCCCAGTCGGCTCAGCCGCTTACCCGTTCTTCACGGAAGACCAAGTAGCTCATCGCCCAACAAGCGGCCAGCCTGCGGGGTTAGGAGCTTCTGCATCGTGCGCAACCCGGGATGATTTGGGGCCTTGCACATGAACTCGTAGCTCTCTGTAGCCGCACCGATGAGGGAGCGGTTCAATATGGCTGGGATCACCGGATGCTAGGCTATCTGCCAGGACTGGCTAGAACTGACCCTTGCTGATCCTGAACACGTCTGGGTGAGTGGCATCTTCGACATACGCAAGTTCGAGGGTCAGCGGTTCGGGCCGGGGTGCTTTCTTGTCCTCGGAGCGGACCGATCCGGGAACACCACTCAGCACAAGCAAAACTGTTCTTTTCTTATCGTCGGTGCCGCGAAACACGAGGATTGTATTGGGCGAGAGCTGGCGGTTTGCAACGATCGAGTTTGGTGCAAAATTTTCCGAGTTGAAATAATCACGCAGCGCGTTCGCAGTGCTGACAATTGCCTCATCGTTGGCACGGCTGCGGTTGCTGGTCCAGACGATATTAACTTGGATTAGTTTTCTTGACCGATAACCAAAGATATAAGAGATATGAGCATTACCCGTCTGGGGCACCAGGTCGGGAACGGTTATCGATAATACGCTGGTTTTTTCCGATGGGTTGACGGCGCTCATTAGGCTTGCGGTCGCAGCCGGAAACTCACGGCGCACAACCGCCCGCACCTGTTCCTCGCTCATCCCGAAGCGGGCGTCGCGAAATCCGTCGATTGCTGCCGGAGATCCGCTTGGCGCAACCGGGCTTCCCACGCCCACACCGGCTTGTGCCTCGCTCTTGACCGAAAGCGGGTTATCGGCCCCGGCCTGCCGTGTTGCGATCGCGATCGAACCGATCAGTGACAATGCAAGTGCGGCCCAATGTGGTGATCGCAACCGAGTACACAACCTGAGAAGCATCTCCGTCGCCATCTCCGGGCAAGGCTAGTGCTCGCGTTTACCTAATCCATTTGCACGAAATCTGGCAAGTTGGATCGATGCGTTGCTTGTTTGTCCGTCTTGTCAATAAAATAAAACCAATTCGTTAACGTTAACAATATAGTTCGCGTTTTTTGATATGCGGTCTATTTCATTTATAAAAATGCGTGATAAACTTAACGTGCAAGAGCCAAAAAGGGGAGAAATCGCATGTCTTTTGCCGCTAAATTTTTGCCCAGATTTAAGCGCGTTAGCGCGGCCGCGATGATGTTGGCCGCGGGCTTGACGAGTCAGGGGGCTCAGGCGGAGTTCTGTTGCGCCGGTGACCCATCTAACGACGTTTCGGATTATGGCGTCATATATAGCGGCGATCCGCATAATTTGGATTTCAGCAAATCGACCGTGATCGGTAATGTCGGGATCGGCGACAATGGCGGGTTTATCGGATCCGAAGGGGGCACCATTACCGGTACCCTGCAATTCGCTGGGCTGCAGCAAAACGTCAGCTTTTATCCTGATAAGGTGTCGATTGGCGCCGTGATCTACGGAAGTGGGACAGTTACGGAGAGTCTTGCGAGTCTTAACACAATCTCTCAAAATCTGAGAAACGAGGAAGGAACTCCACTGCATATCGCGGCGGGAGGCTCGATCAATGCTTCATCAGGCGTTTTAGATGCTCAGGGCAATTATGTCTTTACAGCTAATATTAAACGAAATTTTAAAGCTGGCACCACTTTTATGATCAATGGCACCAGTGATCAATTTGTTGTGATCAACACAACCACCGGCGGCCTCCCGCTTGACGGGAGTTTCATACTAAGTGGCGGGATCACTCCTGACCATGTCCTGTTCAACCTCGATGCCGGCGATTATGCGACCCTCACCGGTGGTGACCCTTTGAGCATCGATACCAAGGGCAACCCCACGTCGGGATTATTCCTCGATCCTAACGGACCCATCAACATCAGTGATTCGATGATCTTTGGACGGATCTTTGGCGGCGACACCGCGGATGCAAGTATATCCGACACGACCATCGTCGCCCCACCGCCATTTGCTGCACCGGAACCTTCCTCTCTTGCCCTGCTCGGTGGAGGGCTGATCACTGCGTTTATCGTGCGGCGCCGAAATCGCCGGGTCCGTTCGCGGTCTTAGATCCAAATTACGCTCCCTGTGCTCCGCGTTATGGCGGAGCGTGCTGCCACGGCTATCCGCCGTCCGCGTGGTGATCGCGCCTGCTTTGGGTTGCTCGCAATGCCATCCCTTTGACGAGGGGCCGCCATCTGATCAACTGATCCTGTATCGATAGCGCGTCAGTGCGCGGGTTGGCAGCACTGCCTACACATAGGTTTCATGCCTTTGTCGGTCTCGATCTAGACACGGGCGATCGCTCTCCGCATAGTGGAGACGTAAACCGGGGAAAAATGTTGTTGCCAAGCAAGGTTGCGTTCGGCCGCTTGCTCGTTCTGCTTCTGGCTGTCCTGCCGCGCCTCGCCATCGCCCAGCATATCTCGATTGATGGCCGGTTTTCCCCGGCGCAAACATTGGCTGGTCCCAACTATTCGATCACCGCCAACCTTGGCAAGCAGGTTGGCTCCAATCTGTTCCAGAGCTTCGGAATATTTGGTCTATCCACGGGCGAAAGCGCCACTTTTAGTGGACCGGCGACCGTCAGTAACGTGATTGGCCGAGTCACTGGGGGCAGTCCGTCTTCGATTAACGGCAGGATTAATTCCAATATCGTTGGGGCCAATCTGTATCTCATTAACTCAGGCGGGATCGTCTTCGGCCCCAATGCGACGGTCAACGTCTCCGGCAGCCTTTACGCTTCGACTGCCGATTACTTGAAAATGACAGATGGGGCGCGATTTCAGTCGACCAATCCTGATGGCAGTACCTTGAGTGCAGCACCGCCCGCGGCATTCGGGTTTTTGAACGCAGCGCCGGCGGCGATTACGGTCAACGGCAGCACCTTGGGCCCGGTGCCCGGAACCCTCGGGCTCGTCGGGGGTCCGGTGTCGATTAGCCGCGGGACTTTACGGGCTCCCGCCGGGACCATCCATGTCACTGGCATCGCTGGAACCGGCGAAGTCCCCGTTGATCCGAGAAACAGTTCGGCCCTGACAGTGACCAATTTCGCGCCAGTCAATATTACGACGGGTTCGCTGCTGACCGCCAGCAATATGGGAACGCCTGGCAGTGGCGGCAGCGTGTTTATCCGCTCCGGGGCATTGACAGTGGATGCGAGCACGATCGCCGCCAGCAATTCCGGTGCGGGACCGGGCGGACAATTAGTGCTCGAGGGCGGCAGCCAGGTTACATTAAGCGCCGGCAGCTCGGTTCAGGCCTCGGCCAATAGCAGCAATAGCGGCCAACCTGGCCTTTCGATCCACGCCGGCGCAGTAACCATAGATGCGAGCACGATCGCCGCCAATAATGCCGGCTCACTACCCGGTAGTCAGCTTGTTCTGCGTGGCGACCAAGGCGTTACGCTGAGCAACAAATCGGTTGTGCAAGCCCTCGTGCTAAGCAATGGCAGCGGCCCGGCGTTGACAATAGACACTGCGCCAGGCGGCTATATTCGGGTCGATACCGGCAGCATGGCTATTATTGGAACCGATGGCCCCGGTAATGGTGGGCTCTTCAACGTGCAGACCGGTCAATTGATCATCAGCAATGGTGCGAGTTTCACAAGCCGCTCAGGGATTACAGGCCTTGCGCTGGCAAAAGGCAATGGCAGCCCGATCGCGATCAGCGCGAATGGGGTGTTGCTCGATGGCGGTGCCACATTGAATACGGCGACCGGTATTTTTTCGACAACCTCGTCGATCGCGGCAAACGCTGGCGCTGGCGGGGCGATTGCGATCGCGGCCGGTCAACTCACAATCCAGAACGGCGCGAATGTTCTGGCACAAAGCTCTGGTCCAGGAATCGGCGGCGCAGTATCCGCGGCGATCGCCGGCGATCTGACGATTACCTCTGCGGCCCAGCTTGCTAGCGTTGCAAAAGGTGCCGGAAATGCCGGAGACGTTTCGGTCAACGCCTCCGGCGCGATCGCGATCGACATCGGCGCTACGCCTTCGTTGTTGGATGGTATCGGCTCATTGACTCAGGGTGGTGGCAACGCAGGTAATGTTACGGTTATGTCGGGGGCATTGACCCTCACCCACAACGGACTGGTGTCGAGCCTGACTGCCGGCTCCGGCAACAGCCGTACTGTTTCCATAAATGTGTCAGGCACATTGTCGATCGACGGCTCGGCCGGAAATCAGGGGGTCCCGACAGGGATATTGGGTGACTCCTATGCGTCTGGCCACGGCGGAAACGTCACAGTCACCGCCGGACGGCTCACAATTTCCGGTGGCGCCTGTGGCATTGGTGGCGGCGCTTGCCCCGGCCTTATTTCGAGTGATGCCTTATACTCTGGCCACGGTGGCGATATAGCAATTAGCGCCAATAACGTGAGTATCGGCGGCTCCGGGCAGATTTCGAGTAGCAGCTTTGTTAAGGGCGACAGCGGCAACGTTTCCGTGAATGTCGCCCAATCGCTGACAATCGATGGGGCGATGACGCCAGGCGTGGCGACCGGGATTTTTTCGCAAGCTAATCGCGGAAGTACCGGAAATGCGGGATCAGTTAGCGTTAATGCCGGCAGCCTATCGATTCTAGACAGTGGGACAATTTCGACCGGCACCTTTGGGCCAGGGCAGGGCGGCAAACTTTCGGTGACGGTTGGCGGTGGACTGACTATCGATGGTGTCATGACGCCTGGTCTGCCGACAGGGATTTTTTCGCAAGCCAATCAAGGAAGCACGGGAAACGCGGGCCCCATTACCGTCAGCGCCGATGGGATTTCCCTCGCGAACCAGGGTCAGATCTCAAGCCAGACCTTCGGACCGGGAAGCGCAGGTCAAGTAAACGTAATGGCCGGCGGTTTGTCGTTAGCCAGCAACGGCGGAATTGTAAGTGCTGCAGAACCGGGATCATCGGGAAATGGCGGCAAGATCGCCGTCACGGTTGCCGGTCAACTGTCGATCGACGCGGCATTGGGTAATCCCAGCTTGCTGACCGGGATCAGCACGACAAGCGAGGGCAGCGGCGATGCCGGAAGCATTGCCGTTACCGCCGGCACATTGTCCATAACCCACAACGGTGAGATCTCAAGCGACACCTTCGCGACCGGTAAAGGCGGCAGCGTCTCCATCATGGCCAACGGCCCGCTGACGATCGACGGATCCGGAACCAACCCAGATATCGTGGCCACCGGTATCGTCACCAACTCCGAGGCCAGTAGTTCTGGTAACGCGGGCACTGTGAGTGTCACTGCGAGCGCGCTTACGCTAATCAACGGCGGGGTGATTTCGAGCGCGCTGCGGCCGTTTATGAACTTGCCAGCGAGCACCGGCAACGCCGGCAGTGTCACCGTTAATGTGGACGGTCTCGCCTCGATCAGCGGGTCCAGCTCGCGAATTGGCACCGAGACCACCCCGGGGTCGATCGGTAACGCCGGATCAGTCATCGTGAGTGCGGCGCAGATCGCACTCACCAATGGCGGAGAGATCGTGAGCACGACGGCGGGGACCGGCGCCGGCGGCATGGTCCAGGTGACGACGCCGGGAGCGCTGACGCTCGACAGCATGGGCAATTCCAATACCGCGATCGCCGCCTCGGCAACCGGGCCGCAATCCGGCGCGGGCGGCGCGGTGACGGTCCAGGCCGGCTCCCTGACGATTGAGGGCGGGGCGCAGATCGCCAGCTCGACCGCCGGTCACGGCAAAGGCGGCAATGTCGATGTCGTCGTGGCTTCGGATATAATATTGCCGGACCGCGGACCGCAGATTACAGCCCGCTCGACTGGCAGCGGCGACGCCGGATCGATCACCGTCTTGGCGGTTCGTCTCTTGATGAACAACGGCGCCACCATCTCGACCGAGGCGGAGACATCGACCGCAAACGGCGGGAATGTCTCGCTGTCGGTCAGGGATTTCCTCTATTTAGTCGGGAGCGAGATCACCACCTCGGTCAAGGGTGAGACCGGGAATGGCGGCAATATAACGATCGATCCCGATTTCGCGGTCCTCGACCACAGCAGCATCGTCGCCCAGGCGATCGAAGGCCACGGCGGTAACATCACGATTACAGCCGGTACGTTTATCCCATCCACCGACAGCGTCGTATCGGCCTCCTCGCAGCTCGGCGTCTCCGGCACGGTCGTGATTAACGGACCACGTGTCGATCTCAACGGCACTCTTGTCGTGCTGTCGAGCGAGTTGCGCAGTGCTGTAGCACTGACCCGCGAGGCCTGCGCCGCGCGCGCCAACCGCTTCCAATCAAGCCTGGTCGAGGGTGGGCGCGGGGGTCTGCCGCAGGATCCTGAGGCGACCGTTCCGGCCCTCTACATTGCCGGGCGCGACCTCGCTCGTCCCGGGCGGGCCGCCGCGAACCAGCCGGCAACCGCGCTGCAGACCACAGTCCATCTAACGCTGCGCTGCGGAGAGGAGTGAACAGCACGCAGAGCTATGTCGAGCTATGCTTTGGCCCAACTTGCGGGCATCCGGTTACGCGCAGTCCCGCAGCACCTGGACACAACGGACGCTGTCCCGCATAATTAACTATAAGGTTTGGCGGAGACCGTTCGCGTGGCGCTGTGGCGACAAGCCGTTCTTGATGTGGCCGTGTTGGGTATGTTTATGGCGTTGGCCGCGCCTGACGCCGCCGCCCAACGCATAACGATCGACGGGCGTTTCTCGCCGGCGCAGACCCTCGCTGGCCCCAACTATGCGATCACCGCGAACCTCGGCAAGCAGGCCGGCGGCAACCTGTTCCACAGCTTTGGAAGCTTTGGTCTGGCGACGGGCGAAAGCGCCACCTTCAGCGGGCCGGCGACAGTCAGCAACGTCATCGGCCGGGTCACCGGCGGCAGTCCGTCCGCGATCGACGGCAAGATCCAATCAACGATCGCCGGGGCCAATCTCTTTCTGATCAACCCGAGCGGCATCGTCTTCGGCCCGAACGCGGCGGTCAACGTCTCGGGCAGCTTTCACGCCTCGACCGCCGACTACCTCAAGATGTCGGACGGGGCGCGGTTTCAGGCGACCAATCCCGACGGCAGCACCTTGAGCGCAGCCCCGCCGGCGGCGTTCGGCTTTTTGGCCGCACAGCCGGCCGCGATCACGGTCAACGGCAGCACCCTCGGGCCGGTGCCGGGAACGCTGGGGCTGGTCGGCGGCCCGGTTTCGGTCGCCGGTGGCACGCTCTCCGCCCCCGACGGGGCGATTCATGTGGCCAGCGCTGCCGGGACCGGCGAGGTGCCGGTCGATCCGCGCAACACAGCGGCGTTGACGGTTGCGAGCTTCGGCCCGGTCAACATCACCGGCGGTTCGACGCTCGATGTCAGCGATGCCACCGGCCTCGGCAGCGGCGGCAGCGTCTTTATCCATTCCGGGGCACTGACGATCGATGCCAGCCAAATCAACGCCGACAATTACGGGTCGGGTCCCGGCGGGCAGCTTATTCTGCGGGGCGACAGCCAAGTCGCGCTGACGAACGATGCCAATGTTCACTCGGTGGCGATGGGTAGTGGCAGCGGCGCCGGGGTGATGATCTCGTCGGCCCCGTCCGGCGCCATCTCAGCCGATGCCAGCACAGTGCTGACCGGCAGCACTGCCTCCGGCAATGGCGGCATGCTTTCGATCGCCGCGGGACAGCTATCTCTGACCAACGGAGCAGCTCTAAGAAGCGATGTTCAAGCAGCCGGCAGCGGCGGTCCGATCACGATATCGGCAGACTCGGTGGTAATTGATGGCGGTGCCACCATGAATCCGTCGACCGGGATTTTCACGACCACCTCCGACATTGGCCGCGGCGGATCAATTGTCATCGCCGCCGGGCAGCTTTCGCTGCACAATGGCGCGAATGTTCTGGCCGCCTCCTGCGG